>NZ_DBHHPX010000009.1:0-90309 GCF_057241865.1 Tractidigestivibacter sp. | reverse complement strand
CCGAACCGGTGGTTCCCATTGGCCTAACTGGCAGCTTTCAAGTTAGCGCTAACACGTGACGAACTACTTCTTCGAGTGCGACCCGGACGGCGGGGAGGAGGGGCTGAGGAGGAAGGGGGTCTCCAAGGAGCACCGCCCGAACCCGATCGTGCAGATGGGGCTCCTGCAGGACGCGGACGGCGTCCCCATCTCCTTCGACCTCTTCCCCGGCAACACCAACGACTGCCAGACGATGCTGCCCGTCCTCGAGGGGAGGCGCGAGCGGGGCCCCGGCCGCGTCGTCGTGGTCGCGGACAAGGGCATGAACAGCTCCGCCAACATCGCCGGCGTCGTGGCGCGGGGCGACGGCTTCGTCTTCTCGCAGTCGGTCAGGGGCACGAGGTCGGACTCGGGGCTCAGGGCCTGGGCGCTCTCCGACGGGGGCTACGGGGAGGCGGGGGACGGCGAGTTCAGGATAAAGTTGTCCCAGCGCTACAAGCGCGTGCACCTCGGGGACGCCGACACGCTGGACGGCGTGGCCAGGGACGTCGACGTCGAGGTCAAGGTCGTCGCGATGTGGAGCAGGAAGTACGCCGAGAGGGCGAGGCACGAGCGGGAGGCCGTGCTCGAGAGGGCGAGGCAGCTCGTGGAGAGGCCGGGCGCCTACACCCGCGCCACCCACTACGGCGCCGCCCAGTACGTGCGAGGCGTCTCCTTCGACGCCAGGACCGGCGAGGTCGTGGAGGAGGCGGGCGTGAGGCCGGAGCTGGACCAGGAGGCCATAGACCGCGCCGCCGCCCTCGACGGCTACTGCCTGATCGTCACGAGCGAGACCGGCTGGGAGGACTCCCGCATCCTCGACGCCTACCGCGAGCCCTGGAGGATCGAGGAGTCGTTCCGCGTCACCAAGACCGGGGGCCTCAGCTCGAGGCCCGTCTACGTGTGGACGCGGGAGCACATCAGCGCCCACTTCCTGACCTGCTACCTCGCGCTCCTGATCGTGAGGCTCTCCCAGAGGGCGCTGCCCTCCCACCCCAGCGCGGAGGCCCTCCTCGACGACATGCGCGCCCTCGACTGCTCCTACGTCGACGACGGCTGGTGGCTCTTCGACCACAGGACCGACCTCACCGACGAGACCTTCGGCCTGGTCGGCGAGGAGGCCCCGAGGAGGTGGATGCGCACGAGGGACATCAAGGCCCTCTTCTCGAAGGGCAAGGAGATCAGCTGGGGCTAGCGGGACGGACGGTGCGCCGTCTGAAAACTGTCAATGCAAAAGAGGCCGTCTGACCTGGTAGGATGGGTCAAACGGCCTCTCGTTACTGCAAAAGTCGGGATAGTAAACCGGTTTTGTCAACATGGGAGAGCAACGCCCCTAGCCCACGGATGAGTATCGCTTTTTATCGAGAATGGCGTGAGAAACCTGATTTATGAGCGTGTGCCTTGCGCGAAGTAGCCTGGGAAGGCAGCGATGACCTCGTCCCGCTCGTCGAGCATCACGTGGAGGTGGTGGATCGTGACATAGGCCGCCTCCTCGGGGTCCCTCCTGGCGATGGCCTCAATCAGCTCCTGGTGTTCGGCAAGAATCGAGCTCCACCCCATGCCGCGCGCCTGTACGTGCAGCCAGCGGTAACGCTCGAGGTCGATGTTGGTCCCCTCGAGCCATGCCCAGGCCCGCTGCCTCCCCGCAATGCGGTAGAGCATCTCGTGCATGCGGTTGTCGGCACCGAAGAAGGACCGCTGGTCACGAACGTCCATGGCACGCGCCTGGTCGTCGAGAAGTCCCCGCAGGGAGGCGATGTCTTTCTCGCCAGCACGCGAGCAGCACTCCACGACAACGACGCGCTCGGTGTTCGACCGAAGGAAGCGCGCGCACTCGGCGGCCCCGAGGTCGACCAGGGCGACGTACGAGCCGCTCTTTGGGCGGGTTACGACTAGGCCCTCCTGTCGCAGGCGCACGATTGCCTCCCGGACCGGAGTGCGACCAACGCCCAGACGCTCGCGAAGCGCCGTGGGGGAGAGACGCTCCCCGGGGGCAAAGCGGAACTCCATGATGCCACGTCTCAGCGCACTGTAGGCAAGCTCGGCCCGTTGGTCCTGGTCGGTGCTGTCCGGCATCCGTTCCTCCTTGGACTCGATGATGACGGCTAACATGCTACTCATAAACTGGAATGTGAGTTATGTTAGGCTACTGTCACGTGGCTGTCCACTCGTTTGCCGATATTTTGCATCCACTTGCGAAAACACCATGCAACACCTTGACTTCGCTTACGCAAGGCGAGAACATCTCAGGCATAACTAGCATGCTAGATAACTCCAAGGAGGAGCACATATGGATGCGGCATCAAAGGTCCTGACGTTTGGCGAGATCATGATGCGGCTCTCGCCTCCCGATTACCTGCGTCTTGAGCAGGCCACGAGCATGGACGTGCGCTACGGCGGCGCCGAGGCGAACGTCGCGCTCTCTCTGGCATACCAGGGTGACAACGCAGCATACGTCTCCGCCGTGCCGGAAAACCGCATTGGCGACTGCGCGCTGCGCAGCCTTGCGGCCTATGGCGTGGACGTGAGTCGTGTCGTTCGCACGGGCGACCGACTGGGCACCTACTACTTTGAGCTGGGTGCCTCGGTCAGGTCCAACGGCTGCATCTATGACCGCAAGTACTCCGCCATGAACCTGGCTCCCCGCACCGTCTTTGATTGGGATGCAATTCTCGACGGCATCGAGGTGTTCTATGTCTCCGGCGTGACTCCTGCGGTCTCGCCTGAGATGGCCGCTGCCTGCGAGGAGGCCCTCACGGCCTGCCGCGAGCGCGGCATCACCACGATCTGCGACCTCAACTACCGTGGTCGCCTGTGGTCGCCCGAGCGTGCGCGCGAGGTCATGAGGCGTCTCCTGCCCCTTGTTGACATCTGCATCTCGAACGACGAGGATGCCGAGGCCTGCCTGGGCATCTCCCATGGCTCTGGCTCGCTTGCCACCGGCATCGAGGAGCGCGACGCCTACGTGCAGATCGCCGCCGACGTCTGCGAGCGCTACGGCTGCAAGATGGTTGCCTCAATTGTCCGGGACATCCGCTCCGTCGAGGACTCGGACTGGATGTCGCTCATCTACGCCGACGGCCAGGCGCACTTCTCGCCTGTCCACCATGTCCACGTGCTCGAGGGCGTCGCGGCAGGCGACGCGTATGGCGCGGGTCTCATTCACGCGCTGCTCCATGGCTTTGACCTTGACCGTGCGGGTGAGTACGCCATTGCCGCGAGCGTCCTCAAGCTCACCGTGCGTGGGGACTCCAACCTGGTGAGCGTTGGCGAAATCGAGTCCGTTGCAAAGAGCGGTGCCGCCCTGCGCGTGAGTCGCTAGGACGGTTGTCAAAGGGGGATCTCATGGGTTACATGGATGGTTTCTACAAGAGCGTCGAGCAGGTTGGCGTGGTGCCCGTGGTCGTGCTCGACCGTGCTGAGAGCGCGGCCCCGCTGGGGAAGGCGCTCGCCGAGGGCGGGCTTTCGGCTGCAGAGGTGACCTTCCGCACGGCTGCGGCAGCGGACTCGATTCACGCCATCTCGAAGGAGTGCCCAGACGTTCTGGTCGGTGCGGGCACGGTCCTCAACGAGGCCCAGGCCAAGCGTGCCGTCGATGCTGGCGCTCGCTTTGTGGTCTCTCCCGGCTACGACCTGGGCGTCGTTCGCTGGTGCCTCTCGCACGAGGTGCCCGTGATTCCGGCTGGCGTCACGCCCACCGAGGTCACGGCGTTGGTCAACGAGGGCGTTGAGGTCACGAAGTTCTTCCCGGCGGCGCAGTATGGCGGCCTTTCAACCATCCGCGCGCTGGCATCGGTCTTCGTGGGGCACCGCTTCATGCCCACGGGCGGCGTGAACGCCGAGAACCTCAAGGACTTCCTTGCCGACCCCGCCATCATTGCCTGCGGCGGAACCTGGATGTGCAAGCCGGCGATGATTCGCGCGGGCGAGTTCGACCGCATCTGCGAGCTCTCGCGCGAGGCGGCTGCCATGGTTCGCGGGTAGGGTCGCGCCAGTTGATTCCTGTCTGAGCCTCCTCTGTCTGCCGGCTCACATGATATTTGCAGTAAAATGCCTGTGAACCCAGCGAGAGGAGGCTCGGCATGCCGGCAATGACGTCGCTCAGCGAGTTCAGCAGGCATCAGGGCGAGACGATATCCGAGCTTGAGAAGACAGGGGAGCCCCTGTACCTCACCAGAAACGGGAAGTCTGCCGTGGTGGTTATGGACGCGGATGCCTTCGACCGCATGGTCTCTGCCAAGGAAGAGCTTCGCACTCGCGAGATGGCGGTGTACGATGGCCTCATGCAGGGATACCAGGACGTTCTTGATGGAAAGACGGTTCGCGCGCAGGACGCCTTTGCCCGCATTCGTTCCGAGCGCGGCTGGTAGCATCATGCCGAGCGGGGGTTCTACTCACGCAGCACGCCGAGGTCTTTCTTCTCGAAAACGTGACCCTCGAGCGCGTTATGAGAAGGATCGAGGAGACCATCGAGCTTCTCGGCGCCTATCTCTTGGTTGGCAGAGCGTACGACCCGTCGTATCCTGCCGCATGCACTCCCTTTCCATGCAGGTTTCTCCAGGTCTCCGACACACCGTTCACGCTCTGCTATCTCTTTGATGATGAGTTTGGAGTTGTGACGGTCTTTGATATCGAGTGGAGTGCGGGCGACCCGCGCCGCCGCTTTGCGTGAGCAGCGTGCGGGTGCGCTGAGGTTGGAGGAAGTTCGTGCGCTACGAGTTTCTCGGCGAGAAGGACGGCGCGTCGCGGCTTGAGTTTCGCGCGCTTGAGGACTGCGTGTCGCTCGACCTTGCCCTTGCGATGGGTATGTCGCGCCGCTCCGCCTCGCGTGCGTTCCAGCGTGGCGAGCTTGCGTGCGGCGGGGAGGTGCTTGAACCGTCGTCGCGCCTCTTGGCTGGGGATGTGGCAAGCGTTGCCCTCGCATGCTCGGCGCCCGTGCCCGCGCTGCCGGGCGCGTCTCCTGCCACCATCATCTACCAGGACTCCGTTTGTCTTGCTGCCGAGAAGCCTGCGGGCATTTTGGTGCACGGCGACGGCACGGGTGCGCCCACGTTCACAGACCGCGTGAGTGTCTCGCTTGCGCAGCAGGGCCTCGCGGCCCACCCCCAGGCGGTGCAGCGCCTGGACGTCGACACCACGGGCATCGTGCTCTTCTCGCTTACCGAGGCGTTCCAGCCGGCGTTCGACGCCCTCGTAGCCGGCCATGCGATGCGCAAGCGCTACCTCGCCGAGGTAAGCGGCTCCTTCCCGGATGACGTGACCACCATCGACACGCCCATCAGCCGTGACCGTCACGACGCGCGCCGCATGCGCGTGTGCCGTTCCGGCCATGGTCAGCCCGCTCTCACGCGGGTGCGCGTGCTCGCGCGGCGCCGCGGCCGCACGCTTCTTCTCGTCGAGCTGGGCACGGGTCGTCGCCACCAGATTCGCGTGCACCTCTCGTCCGCGGGCTTTCCCATCGTGGGGGATGCGCTCTACGGAGGCCCGCGGGACGCGTGCGGCCTCATGCTGCACGCTCTCGAGGAGGAGTTTGACCACCCCGTGACCGGTGCCCACGTGCTTCTCCGCGCGGAGGCCCCTGAGAGGTTCAGCCCATGGCACTGCACCGTTTTGGGGCCGTGAAGGCAACGTTTGTAAGGTCGACTCGTGCAGCACGGACATGGTTGCGCGATACTGTTGATAAAGGGGACGTCACCTTTGTGGCGACGTAGCGCCGCTTGCGGTGCGACGTGAAAACAGGGACGAGAGGCGAGAGGATCCACTTATGGCCGACACCATGCGTGGCGTATACACCAACCTTACCGAGATCAGGCGCAAGGTCTTCTGCGAGGTAGCGAAGATCGCCTACGAGGGCGGTGACGAAGAGGCAAAGAAGCTCGACGAGCTGCCGTACAAGATCATCCCCGGTGACGTTGCCACCTACCGCGAGAGCGTGTTTCTCGAGCGTGCCATCGTGGGCGAGCGCATCCGTCTGACGCTGGGCCTCCCGCTGCAGGGCGTAGACCGTCCCGAGCAGCTCTCCGACGGCCTTGCCGAGGCGGCCAAGCCCGAGACCTACTATCAGCCGCCCCTCATCAACATCATCAAGTTCGCCTGCAATGCCTGCGAGGACAACGTCTATCGCGTGACCAACATGTGCCAGAGCTGCCTCGCCCACCCCTGCCGTGAGATTTGCCCCAAGGGCGCCATTTCCTTTGTGGACAAGAAGGCCCACATCGACCAGGAGAAGTGCATCCACTGCGGCATGTGCGCCAAGGTCTGCCCCTACCACGCAATCCTTCACAAGGAGCGCCCCTGCGCCTCTGCCTGCGGCATGCACGCCATTGGCTCCGACGAGCATGGTCGCGCACAGATTGACTACGATAAGTGCGTCTCCTGCGGGCAGTGCCTCATCAACTGCCCCTTTGGCGCCATTGCCGACAAGAGCCAGATCTTCCAGGTCATCCAGGCCATCAATGCAGGCGACGAGGTCATTGCTGCCGTGGCGCCGGCCTTTGTCGGCCAGTTTGGCGGCAAGGGCAACGTGGGCAAGCTTCGCGAGGCCTTCCACCAGCTGGGCTTCTCGGGCGTTGAGGAGGTGGCGCTCGGTGCTGACCTCTGCACCATCCAGGAAGCCGAGGACTTCATGAACGAGGTCCCCGAAAAGCTTCCCTTCATGGGTACCTCCTGCTGCCCGGCGTGGTCGGTCATGGCAAAGAAGGAGTTCCCCAAGTACGCAGATTGCATCTCCATGGCCCTCACGCCCATGACGCTTACGGCGAGGATGATTCGCACCCAGCACCCCAACGCCAAGATCGTCTTCGTGGGGCCCTGTGCCGCCAAGAAGCTCGAGGCCATGCGCAAGTCCATCAAGAGCGAGGTGGACTTCGTGCTTACCTTCGAGGAGATGGCGGGCATGATGGAGGCCAAAAAGATCGACTACCTCTCCCTTGCCGATGACAACAAGAGTGACTTTGACGTCGCCTCCGCAGATGGCCGCGGTTTTGCCGTGGCAGGTGGCGTCGCTTCGGCTGTAGTCAACGCCATCCACCGTCGCTATCCCGATTGCGAGGTCAACGTCGCTAACGCCGAGGGCCTTGAGGACTGCCGCAAGATGATGAAGGACGCCGTGCGTGGGAAGTACCCCGGCTACCTGCTCGAGGGCATGGCATGCCCGGGCGGTTGCGTGGCCGGCGCAGGTACGCTGCAGGCAATCAACAAGTCTGCCGCTGCCGTCAAGCGCTACGCCAAGCGCTCACCGCACGAGAACGCCACCGAGAACGCATACCGTGTGCTCATCCCCGCGCTTGCCGAAGAGGGGGGCGTTGACACCGAGGTCGAGGAGACCTTTGAGGCCCAGCGTCCCGTCGAGAAGTGAGACAAGTGTGAGACAAAGGGACAGTCCCTTTGTCTCATGGCGGTCGTGCGTACGCACGTTTGCGTCTCTGGGCCCACGGGCCTCGCCGCATTCCGCCCTCCACAGAAACGGCCCCGCCGGAGCTACATACTTCGGCGGGGCCTCCCTGAGTGAGACAAGGGGACTGTCCCCTTGTCTCTTGTCTCATGCAGGCTACACAGTCTTCTCGTCCTTGACCGAGGCATAGAAGGTTGCCTGGTCAAACACGTCCTTAATGGTCTTGCCATGGACGAAGGGGAGCATGAGGAACTCGTCAACGGTGCTAACAAGCTCGCTGCAGTCCACGAAGTGGTTCTTCGAGTTGCGCCGTGATGTGTCCTGTGCGCGCCATGCCTCATAGTTAACATCTGTGAGGTAGTAGACGGCCGACCCGACCTTCATGTACACCGAATGGTTTCGATGAAGGTAGTCGGCCAAATCGTTGTAGCTGATGTCGAGCGCCTCTGCCGCTTTCTTTCCCATGGCATGTCCTTTCGCCGAACGACCATGACCTACATGCTTTGACTATATCCTGGTTTGAGGAGAGTTAGTCCCGCGTTTGGAGAATGTCCCGTTCTCGTCGGCAAGCGATGAATTCTCCAAACAAACAGCAGTTCGGCGCGGGTGTGTGTAGACCGCCCGCCAGATTGGCGGGTTGACGGCCTTCCACGCCTCGTGAGTGCGCTAGCCTGAGAAAGGCTACACATTCCCGTGGACCTGCGCCTTGTTATGTGGTCGAACGCCTGGTCCTCTCGCAGGGTGGCCTTGCGCATCCTATTGCGTCGTCCGCCGAGTGCGACCCTGTCAGGGCGTCTGCGCTCGGCTGCGTGCGCCTGGCACCCTCGGCGCAGGACCTCCAGCCATGGAGGCTGGTCTACCCGGAAGGGCACATCGGTCTCTACGAGCATCGTACGCTGCCGCCACGCGCCATCGGAGACGTCCAGCTCGTCGACACGGGGATTGCCATGCTCCATCTCGAGGCAGGTCTCGCACGGCATGGCGTGCATGGCACGCGGTCGTTTGACGGCCCAAAGGCGGATGCTCCGGATGCCGTACCAATGGCGCCCAACGGGTCCATGGCGTACGTCTCAACCATCAGCTTTTGAATGTGAGCTGTATCAATTTTTGTAGCACGGGGGCGGTCCAAGGTGACATCAGCCCCCTGCCTTGTGCCTCTGCGCCTTTCGTGCTCGGCTAGCGTCGTACCTCGAAGGGGGTCTTCTCTCCGCGCTCAAAGGCGAGAAGTGCGCTGGCCGCATTGCAAATCATGGCCTCCACATCCTCTGCAGTGTAGAAGGCCATGTGCGGCGAGACAATCACGTTGGGGAACGCCATAAGGACCGCACGGTCGCGGTTGGGAAGCACATCCCTGCTGCGGTCGAGGTAGCAGAGGTCTTCCTCGCGCTCAATGGTGTCGAGTGCGGCCGCGCCAACCTGCCCGGACTCTATGGCCTCGATGAGCGCCTGGGTGTCGACGAGCATGCCGCGCGCCGCGTTCACGATGGTCACGCCGCGCTTCATCTTGGCAAACGAGGCCGCATCGACCATATGGTGGTTCTCGGGCAGTCCCGGCGCATGGAGTGTGATTGCGTCCGACTCGGCGTAGAGGGTGTCAAGGTCGACGTAGGTCGCGAGCTTCGCGACCTCGGGGTTTGGGTGGGGGTCGTAGGCGAGGAGCTTGCAGCCAAAGCCCGCAAGGTGCTTGACGACGGTGGCGCCAATCCGACCTGTCCCCACGATGCCCACCGTGGAAGTCGAGACGTCCTTCCCCAGCTTGCCGCGAAGGCTAAAATCCTGTGCCAGGGACTGGCGCGAGAGAAGCTTGACCTTTCGCTGTGCCATGAGCAGCAGCATGATGGCGTAGTTGGCAACGCCCTCGGGAGGGTAGGGCGCGTTTGCCACCCGCATGCCCAGTTCGTAGGCGTGGGTGACATCGATGTGCTCGTAGCCGATGGTCCTGGTGGCGAGGTTTTTCACGCCCTCCTCATGGAATGTATCGAGAAGCTCCGCTGGCATGGGGTTGGTGATGATGCAGAGCGCGTCGTAGCCCCTGGCCAGCTTAGCGTTATCGAGACTGGGGTACTCGGATGTCCAGCCGTACTCGAATCCCATTTCGCGTGCACACGCGTCAAGATAGCCCAGTTCGTCGTACTTGCGCAGGGCATAAGCAAAGAGCTTCATGCTGCATCTCCTTAGGTTGGTGTTCTCATCCATGGTACGCGGTGGGGTTGCACGTAGTTGGTGCGTGTGGTGATGCGAAACAAGGCTGCCAAAGTGTATGGCCGGGGGGCGCGGAGGCGATTTGGCAAATTTCAGGGGTCCTGCGTACGCACGATTGCGGGTTGCTGCCAGTTGCGCCACTCGGGAGGGCTCTCTGGGCAGAAAAGTAGGGTCATGCGTACGCACGAAGACATCCCCTTGCCACTGCCGTGGCGTTTCTGCAGGTAGCGTGAGGCACCATGTCAGAAAGTCACTCTTGTGCGTACGCACGATGGCGGGTTGCTGCCACTAGGCCTCGCCAAGAAGGGCGTTCGGGCAGAACGCGCGCGTTATGCGTACGCATAGCATCACTCTCTTGCCGAGATCCAACTTCAAGGACGGACGGCGTGTTTGGCCACGCGAGCCGTGCCAGAGGCATGCTGGCCCATCATCGAGGCATTTGCTCCCGCCGAGTAGCGTGATGAGGCCGTGGTGGCGCACCACCATCACCACGGTTCCGTATCCCCAGCGCACTGAGGGAGAAAATCTCAGCGCGTATAAAGCAGATTCTTCTCGCCCATGGGTTTATCACTTCCCTGGCTGGGTAACTAGATAGACGTTAGCCATGTCCCAAACGAAGGAAGCGCGCATGAAGCAGTTCAAGACAGAGTCCAAGAAGCTCTTGGACCTCATGATCAACTCGATTTACACCAACAAGGAGATCTTCCTCCGCGAGCTCATCTCCAACGCCTCGGATGCCATCGACAAGCTCAGCTTCGAGGGTCTCACCAACCCGGACGTCCACGTCGATCAGGACTCGCTTGCCATTCGCCTCTCGTTCGATAAGGACGCCCGCACTATCACGGTAAGCGATAACGGTATCGGCATGACCAAAGACGAGCTGGACAAGAACCTTGGCACCATCGCCCACTCGGGTTCCGAGGCCTTCAAGGAGGCGAACGCCGAGCACCAGGGCCAGGACGTGGACATCATCGGCCAGTTTGGCGTGGGCTTCTACTCGACCTTCATGGTTGCTGACAAGGTCCGCGTCGTGAGCCGAGCCTATGGTGCAGACGAGGCCTTTGCCTGGCAGTCTGACGGCAGGAGCGGCTACACGATTGAGCCCGCCGCCGAGGGTGAGCGCTCGGGCGAGAACGACCACGGCACCGACGTGACGCTCTTCCTTCGCCCCTCCACCGAGGAGGACAACACCGACCGCTTCCTCTCCGAGTGGGGCCTGCGCGACCTTGTGACGCGCTACTCGAACTACGTGCGCCACCCCATCCAGATGATGGTCACCAAGAGCCGCGAGAAGCCAAAGCCCGAGGATGCCGGCGACGACTACAAGCCCGAGTACGAGGACTACCAGGAGCTGGAGACCTTGAACTCCATGACGCCCATCTGGAAGAAGCGCGCAAGCGAGGTCAAGCAGGAGGACTACGACGAGTTCTACAAGTCGACCTTCCACGACTGGGAGAAGCCGCAGCGCACGATAAGCTTCCACGCCGAGGGTGCGCTCTCATATGACGCGCTGCTCTTCATCCCCTCCGAGCGGCCCTTTGACCTCTACAGCAAGGACTACGAGAAGGGACTGGCGCTCTACTCGTCAAACGTCCTCATCCAGGAGAAGTGCGCCGACCTCCTGCCCGACTATTACAACTTCGTGCGCGGCATTGTGGACTCGCCCGACGTGACGCTCAACATCTCCCGTGAGACCCTGCAGCAGAACTCGCAGCTCAGGGCCATTGCACGCCGCATCGAGAAGAAGATTCGCTCCGAACTCGAGGGCATGCGTGACGACGACCGCGAGACCTACGAGAAGTTCTTTGAGAACTTTGGCCGTGGCCTCAAGTTTGGCATCTACAACTCCTATGGCTCCAAGGCAGCGGACCTCGCCGATCTCCTGCTGTTCTGGTCTGCCAAGGAAGGCAAGCAGGTCACGCTCAAAGAGTATGTGGCTGCCATGCCCGCCGAGCAGGACAAGATCTACTATGCGGCCGGCGACTCCCGTGAGCGCCTGGAGAAGATGCCCGTGGTGAGCGCGGCTGTGAGCCACGGTTTTGACGTGCTTCTCTGTACCCAGGACGTTGACGAGTTCATGTTCCAGTTCATGCGGACCTACCATGTTGACGCCGTGGCCGGTGACTCCGAGCATACGGGAACCGAGGCTCGCGACCTCGAGTTTGCCAACGTCTCCTCCGCAGATCTCAACCTTGCGACCGAGGACGAAAAGAAGGCGGCCGACGAGGCAACCACCGAGCACAAAGACCTCATCGACGAACTCAAGGGCGACCTTGGCGACAAGGTCACCGACGTACGCGTGGCCGCGGGTCTGGGCGATGCCCCCGCGACGATTGCCTCCGAGGGTCCGGTGTCGCTCGAGATGGAACGCGTGATCAGCCAGGGACCCGAGGCAGCGTCGGCGCCCAAGGCCCAGCGCGTGCTCAAGCTCAACGCCGCACACCCCGTCTTTGGGAAGCTTGTGGCCGCCCAGGAGGCAGGCGAGAAGGACCGCCTCAAGCTCATGGGATCCATCCTCTACGACCAGGCGCTGCTCGTCGAGGGCCTTCCCATTGACGACCCGGTGGAGTTTGCCAAGAACGTGGCCGAGCTCATGTAGCTGTGTGGCCGCAGCGGCTCTACTCGGTGGGAGCCGTGTACTCCGGCGTGTCCATCGTATCTCTTGCAGAAGCATCGGCAATCGCCCTCGTGACCTCCTTGGAGGGAATGAGGGCGTTCTTGTCAACGCAGTCAAGGATGAGCTGATTGAGCTCGGTGATGTATGCCTGCGCAAGACTCGAGAGCTTGCGCTCGCGGTGCACCACGTAGCCCACGTTCATGACCTCGTCCACGTCGAGCGGGATTGCCACGATGCCGTCGAGCATCTCGTCCGAGCGGACGCCCGTCGAGACAAGAAAGCCGTCGTAGCAGCGCAAGAGGCTCGTCATGGTCGCGCGATCACTCACGGTGATGCGCTGCCTATGGGGAAGCGACGAGAGGGGCTCCTCGGAATAGTAGAGCGATCCCTCGGGGCCCTGCTCAAAGGTATAGCGCGGGTAGCCCTCAAGGTCCTGCATGCCCACACGAGAGAGTCTGGCCAAAGGGTGGCCCTCACGGACAAAGACATGGGGTCGTGCACGGAAGAGCGAGACAAAGCGCAGGTTGGCCTCATCGAGACGGCGTCTCAAGACCCGCTCGTTGTAGGTGGAGAGGTAGAGCACCCCAATGTCGCTTCTAAAGGTGCGTACGTCATCGATCACATCGGCCGTGCGGGTCTCGCGCAGCGTGAAGTCGCAGGACTCGTCATTGCGCTTGGTCACAAACTCGGTGAACGCATTGACCACAAAGGCATAGTGCTGAGAAGAAACGGAGAGCTTGTGGTAGGAATCCTCGCGGTCGCTCGCGTAGTGGCGGATCATGAGGTCGGCCTGCTCGACCACCTGGCGTGCGTAGGCGAGAAGCTCGACGCCCTCCGAGGTGAGCGTAATGCCCTTGTTCGTGCGGTTGAAGACCTTGACGCCCATCTCCTCCTCGAGCTCGCGGATGGAGGTCGAGAGCGCCGACTGCGAGATGTAGTGGCTGTGCGCCACCGAGTTGATCGAACCGCTCTCTGCGACGGCGATGAGGTAGCGGAGCTGCTGCAGACGCATGCTAGTCCTCCTCGCGCTGGCCGGGGAACATCTTGCGCTCCGAGAACTCGGCCTGCACGGTCGCAAGCATGAGGTCCACGTCCTCAAGGCCGAGGTGGCGCTCCTTCTCGTTCTTGCCTAGGGTGCCGCGCCGACGCGCCCAGTTCTCGAGCGTAGCGGGATGGGACTCGCGGGGAAGTAGGCGCACCTCCGGGTCCACGCGACGGCAGATGTCACGCGTGTCGATGGGCACAATCCTTCCGGCCTTGCGCGCCTCGGCGTAGCCGTCGACGTTGAGCATGAACCAGGAGTCCTCGAAGGCGGCATTGTGGGCCATGTACGGGAACGTCGTGAGCGCTGCGAGAATCGCCTTCTGCATCTTGGGGTTCTGTCGTAGGGACGGCTTTCCCTCAAGGTCCTTCCACGTGATGTGGTGGATCTCCGTAAGAGGTACGCCCCTCTCGGCATACATCTCGGGTATGCCGCAGTAGGCAGAGTAGGGATTGGTGGGCTTTGCCGTGGGCGTGAGATTCATGAACTCGAGACCAACGTTGATTACATAGCCGCGGTCTGGCTCGCGGTCTGAGGTCTCGATGTCGATGCCCACCACGGCGCCCCATACCGGCGCGTCGATGTAGGCAATGCCCAAGTCCGTGACGCTTGGGCCCGCGACGCGTGCAATCTCCTCGTCCGAGCGGTGCTGGAGCGCAGCCACGCCATGGATGAGGTCTGCGTCCGAGAGACGCCGCGCGAGGTTGAGGCCCTGCGTGTTGCGCAGGCGCTCGATGCCGTAGCGGTCACAGATGTCACGGTTTCTGTCGGCAAGGCCCCTTACCAGGTCAAACGAGAATGGCTCGCGACCATCGGGTGCCGCCTTCCAGGCGTCGGTAAGAACCTTGATGGCCTCCTCGTTCTTGGAGCGCTCCTGGGTGAGAGAGTCGTCGTCGGTGAGAAAGCCAGGGAAGACGAAGGCGTTTGCCTGTTCGATTGCCTGGGAGAGATCCATGCTTGTCGCTTTCGCTCTTGGCGGGGTGGCCCCCGCGCCGTCTGCCTGATGGTTGAGAACAACCTAGCCTAGCAGAGGCGCGTGTCACGAATGTGGCGCAAGGGCATTTCTCCGCCCAACGCGATGCTGATGGTGTGGGGTGACCAGGCCATTGTCCCTGGTCGCGGGCGAGAAAGTTCTCTCGTGCGTACGCACCATCGAGCCTTTCTGCCACGAGGGCCGCATTTCCCCAGTAGGGCTAGGAAGCGGTGGCGAGAAGTCCTTCTCGTGCGTACGCACAAGCCCCGTCCGCTGCCAGGGCCTCCTTGCCCAACTGGGCAAACGTTGGGGCCATGTCAGAACCTCCGGGTCGTGCGTACGCACGGCTACACTTTTCTGCCCGAAGGATGTCCCAGGGGAGCAGGGGGGAGCGCGAACCCTCGTCACCCTTGTCGCAGGCTCCGCGTGCGCTGCCTCTGCCTACGACGACGCAATGACTTCGGGCCATGCGTCGCCAAACTTCCTACGCAGGTCCAGTATCGCCTCGCAGAACGTGTAGCCGTGCGGCGCGGAGGTGCGCACCAGGCGTCCGCCGCGGTAGGCGATAAGGCGGTTTCTGGGGACCGGCTTCCAGAGGTCTCTCTCGGCCTCTCCCCCAAGCGGCTTGGTCGAGAAGACGATGGCGTCATCCGATAGCTGGCGAAAGTTGAGTGTGTCCTCAGACGTGTTGGTGTGCACGTAGGTGTAGGTGCCATCGTCCATGATGAGGTTCAGGCGGTTGAGGTTCGAGATCTGCGACATGGCGCCCGCAAGCGCATTGAAGGTGCCCTCGAAGTCAAGCGCGCCACCCGCACGCAGGGCAGCCTCGTCGAGGACGTCGAGCAGGAAGAGCATCGTGCGCTCGCTGTCCGTCTCGCCCCGCTCACGACGGTCATAGCCTGCGAGCAGCTCCTCGTTGAAGAGGATGCCGTTGTGGATGAGGGTCCACTCGTGTCCGGATATGTCCGAGCCAAGGAAGGGATGGCAGTTCTCGACGCATTGCTCGCCGCAGGTGGAGAAGCGGATGTGCGCTTCCAGGCGGCAGGCCTCGACAGGGTGCGCCAGAATCTTAGGCAGGAGCGTGGACCTGTAGGCGGGGATGGGCTCGCGCCAGAGCACCACGTCTGCCTCAGGGTCTCCGGGCCTGCCGTTGTCATCTCGCCACGAGAGACCCCAACCGTGGGGATGGTCATGGCTGTGGGTGTAGAACTCTCTCAGGTAGGCATTGGCCAAGACCGGCCTGCTCGAGTTGATCGCGAAGAGCTCGCACATGCTGGGCGTCCGATCTTTCGTGACTTTTCGGGTACGCGGACGATGATAGCGCGTAGAGGGGAGACGTGTGCGTGTCTGTGCGCCGCGGGAGTGGCGTTGCGTCTCAGTACCCAACGGCGCAAGGGAACCCAAGCTCGCGCACGCGCCGCGCAATGGTGTCGAGGGCGTCTCTTGGCGCTTTTGTGAGACCTGCCACTGGCGTATCTCGGTCCACGGTGTAGATGGTCACGCCCCTAGGCTGGATGCGCACGAGCGCCGAGAGCCACGCACCCACGTGCTCCTCGTCCGTGTTGTCAAACGAGCGACCCTCGTAGCTGCCCCGCAGGAAGATCGTCTGGACAATCACGTGGCCCGAGAAGGACGCAAGCGTCTCGATCTGGCGCTCCACGTCATACGGCACCTTGGGGCGGTTGAGCGCCGCGACATAGGCGGGGTCTACGGTGTCCAGCTTGAGGACGTTTCTGTCCACGCGCATGAGCGCGGCGTGGACGGCCGGCCGCCCGGCCTGTGTGCCGCTTGAGAGCACGGTCACGTATGCGTCTGGGGCGTAGCGGTCGCGCAGGGCCAGCGCCACGTAGACGGCTTGGGGAAAGGCGGGGCTCGCGGTGGGCTCGCCGTTCCCGGCAAAGCAGATGTCGTCGAGGTGCTCGCCCCTCTCGGCCATGTCTGCGAGGGTCCTCTCGAGGGCGTCTGTGACCTGGCCAAGGTCAGTGTAGCCGTCGTGCGTGCGGCGCTGCGCATCAAGGCCGTTCTCGCAGTACAGGCAGTCGAAAGTGCAGATCTTGCCCGTGGCAGGCATGAGGTTCACCCCGAGCGAGACCCCAAAGCGCCTGCTTGTGACGGGACCAAAGACGGGGCTCTTGTTGAGAAACGTTGACACGGCGCTAGCCTTCCGGCCTAGATTTCGTCGGCAAAGGTGACGAAGTCAAGGTTTCCGATGGACTCGATAAAGAGGCTCTTGCGTCCCATCGTCGAGAGTTCGACCGAGAAGGTCGCCGCCGTGCCCTTCCTGCCGTCCTGACCACGGATGACCTCAAAGTTCTCGTATGTGCAGTCCCAGGAGTGAAGCTTGCGGAGAAGCTCGCGCACACCCGAGGGCTCATCGAACTCCACGTAGACGTCGAAGGTCTTGGAGGCCTGGCGAATCACATGGTCGAGGCGGTTCAGGCCCTCGAAGGCGAGAAGCACGAAGAAGAGACCGATAAGCGCGCCCTCCGCAAAGCCAATGCCCGCCGCCAGGCCGATGCACGCGCAGGCCCAAAGTCCAGCGGCTGTCGTGAGGCCGCGGACCTCGTTTCTTCCGGTCACGAGGATGGTGCCCACGCCGAGAAACCCCACGCCCGAGATGACCTGCGCGCCAATGCGGTTGATGTCGCCCCCGGCGTCGGGGAACTGGTGGAGCACATACTCGCTTACGATCATCGCCATGGCCGCGCCGATGCACACAAGGACGTGGGTCTTGACGCCCGCGCCCTTGTTGTGGAACTCGCGGTCGATGCCGATTGCCGTGCCCACGAGGGTGGCGAGAAGCAAACGAAGGAAGACGGCATGGGCTCCCCATGCCGCCGTCTCCGTCACAAAGCTCTGCCAGGCCCCGCCAATCATTCGCCCTCGCGTCTACTCGTCGCCAAAGCTGATGCCAAGAAGCCTTGCCTCGCGCACCAGGTCGCAGTTGGGGTCGACGTACTTGAGCTTGCCTGCCACGTCCTCGAGCGGCACCCGGCACATCCTGCCACCTACCTTGGCAATCATATAGCCGTACTTGCCCTCGAGGCAGCCGCACGCCGCCTCTACGCCGCACTGGGTGGCAAAGATCCTGTCTTGGGAGTCCGGCTGGCCGCCGCGCTGCGTGTGGCCCGGTACGGCCACGCGGACCTCGCGGTCGGTCCTGCGGGCAATCTCCTCGGCGATGTCATAGGCAACGGAGGGCTTGACACGCTCGGCCACAAGCTTCTTGTAGTCCTTCTTCTTCATCGCTGCCTGCTCCTTTGAGATGGCACCCTCAGCGCAGACGATGATCGCAAAGCGGCCGCCGTTCTCCTCTCGACGGTCAATGGCCTTGACTACGTTATCCATGTCGTAGGGGATTTCGGGGATGAGAATGACGTCGGCACCGCCGGCGACACCCGCGTAGAGAGGAATCCAGCCCACCTTGTGGCCCATGATCTCGATAACGAAGACGCGACCGTGGGAGCTTGCCGTTGTGTGGATGTCGTCAATGCAACGGGTGGCAACGTCGGTGGCCGAGGTGAAGCCAAAGGTGAGGTCGGTACCCCAGGTGTCGTTGTCGATGGTCTTGGGCAGTGCGATTACGTGTAGCCCCTCCTGGTAGAGGCGGTTGGCCGTCTTGGTGGAGCCGTTGCCGCCCAGCACAAAGAGACAGTCGAGCTTGAGGTTCTTGTAGGTGCGCTTCATGGCGGGAACCTTCACGGTTCCGTCTGCCTCGGGGATGTCCAGGAGCTTGAACGGCGTGCGGCTGGTGCCCAGCACCGTGCCGCCCAGTGAGAGGAGACCGGAGAAGTCGCCTGGGGTCATCTGGATGTAGCGATTGCGGATGAGACCCTGGTAGCCATCGAGGAAGCCATAGATCTCGACGTCCTGCTTGGCGTTGTGCATGATTGTCTTGACGATGGCTCGCATGGTTGCGTTGAGCGCCTGGCAGTCGCCGCCGCTGGTGAGAAGGCCGATCCTCAGCATAATTCATCCTCTCCTGTGGTTCGTCGTCCCTGACGGACGCCTGAGGAAAGTTTCGCACAAGTTGGAACGGCAGGCGGGGCCATCCGCCAACGGGCGCAGGTCCGGTGCGACCGTGACCTTCTCTCCTCGGCGTCCCTTTCCTCCCTTCACGGCAGCCGGCGGATGCCAGGGGTGGGGTGGTGACCCTACAGCGAGAGGAACAGCTGGTGCAGCCTGAGGTCGCGGTCGAGCTCGGGATGAAAGGAAAGCCCCAGCTGTGACCCCTGGCGAACCGCCACCACACTTCCGTCAATCCGAGCAAGCACCTGGACGCCTGCGCCCACCTCTACCACGCGTGGAGCACGGATGAAGGTCATCGGCACGTCTTGCCCAACTCCGGCGACCCTTGCCGCCGTGCGGAAGCTTCCTAGCTGGCGGCCGTACGCATTGCGCTCGACGGTCACGTCCATCGTGGACAGGCGCGGCGTGCCCTTGTCGTCGTGCGCGGCAAGCCGTTGTGCCAACAGAATGAGCCCGGCGCAGGTAGCAAGCACCGGCATGCCGTCTGCGATCCGCTTGCGCAGGGGCTCGAGCATGTCCCGCTCCTCGAGGAGGCGTCCCTGGACCGTGGACTCGCCGCCGGGAAGGACCAGGCGGTCAAACGGGCGTGAGAGATCATCTGCGTCGCGTAGCTCGAAGGACCTCTCGCCCAGCTCCGCAAGATGGGCCTCGTGTTCGACGAAGGCCCCCTGCAGGGCGAGGACCGCCGTTGCCATCACTTGCCCCTCTCGGCCATGAGCAGGTCTATCTCATCCCTGTTGATGCCAACCATGGCTTCGCCAAGGCCCTCGGAGAGCGCCGCAATCTTCTCGGGGTCGTCGAAGCTGGTGACTGCACCCACGATGGCGCGGGCACGCTCGGCGGGGTCGCCACTCTTGAAGATGCCCGACCCCACGAACACGCCCTCGGCGCCCAGCTGCATCATGAGCGCTGCGTCCGCCGGTGTGGCCACGCCGCCTGCAGCAAAGTTGACCACTGGCAGGCGGCCGCTCTCGTGCACAAAGCGCACAAGCTCAAGGGGCACCGCCAGGCGCTTGGCCTCCTCGAAGAGCTCGTCCTCGCGCAGGCTCGCCACGTGGCGCATCTGCGCGTTGATGAGGCGCATGTGGCTCACCGCCTGCACCACGTCGCCGGTGCCGGGTTCGCCCTTGGTGCGGATCATCGACGCGCCCTCGGCAATGCGACGCAGGGCCTCGCCCAGGTCGCGCGCCCCGCAGACGAAGGGCACCGCGAACCGCGTCTTGTCGATGTGGTAGGCATCGTCGGCGGGGGAGAGGACCTCCGACTCGTCGATGTAGTCGATGTTGATGGCCTGGAGTACCTGCGCCTCCACAAAGTGGCCAATGCGGCACTTGGCCATAACGGGGATGGAGACTGCCGCCTGGATGCCCTTGATCATGTGCGGGTCGCTCATGCGGCTCACGCCACCTGCGGCGCGAATGTCGGCCGGGATACGCTCGAGCGCCATGACGGCGCAGGCACCCGCCTCCTCGGCAACACGCGCCTGCTCAGGGGTTGTGACGTCCATGATGACACCGCCCTTGAGCATCTGTGCGAGCTCGCGGTTGAGCTTTGATCGCTCTGGTCCCGGCGTTGGTGCTGCCTTCTGCGTCGCATTCTCGTCCTGTGCCATGCGATGGCCCCCTTGTCGTTGGCGTATTCGTGTGGCTCTGAAGACTAGACGCGTCATGGTCATATTTGAATGTCCAGAATGAGATAAATTGATAGGACCAGATTAAGACCAGTGTTACCGTATTGATAAGGCCACGGATGAGAGGAACACTGCATGCAGGGCATCGACCTTACGGGGCGAGGAGGGCTTCCCCTCTACGAGCATCTCTACCGGTGTATCCGAGACCAGGTGGTAACCGGAGGAATTGCCGCGGGCGAGCGCCTGCCGTCGCGGCGCGCGCTTGCGGAGGGGCTGGGAGTGAGCGTGGTCACGGTGGAAGGTGCCTATGCGCAGCTTGTTGCCGAGGGATACGTGGTTTCTCGCCCCCGGCGGGGCTACTATGCCGCGAGCCTGCCTACGCTGCCGGACTTGACTGCTCCCGCGTCGGCACCCATCCCCACGCGTCAGGTGCCGACGTGCTCATGCAAAGACCAGCAAACCACAGGCAGACCGGCATATGACCTCGCCCTCGGCGCCGAGGTTGCTGCGCCTGGGGCTGCGCGCCTGTGGGAGCGAGCCCTTCGCGACGCGTTGGCTCACGAGCCGGATGACGTCTTGTATCGCACGCCGCCCGCTCGCGGCGTGATGCGTCTTCGGGAGGCGATCGCCGCCCACCTGGCGCGCTCGCGCGGTATGTCGGTGGATCCCAAGCTGGTCGTTGTGGGGGCTGGCGCACAGACGCTCTACGGGCTTGTCGCACAGCTCCTGCGTGAGTCGCATACCGTTGGCGTGGAGGATCCGGGCTACGCGCGGGCGAGCGAGTCCTATAGAGCCCACGGTCTTGACGTATCCTACCTGCCGCTTGATGCGGAGGGACTCTCGTCGCGTGCGCTGCGGGCGTCTGGGGTTGCCGTGGCACATGTGATGCCCTCGCACCAGTTCCCCACGGGGTGTGTGACGAGCATTGCTCGCCGCTACGAGCTTTTGGGATGGGCTGCCGAGAAGGTCGGGCGATACATTGTCGAGGACGACTACGACTGCGAGCTGCGACTTGCCGGTCGGCCCATTCCGTCGCTTGCAAGCATTGATGCCACAGGCGGCGTCATCTACCTCAACACGTTCTCGAAGAGTCTCTCGTCGGCGCTGCGCATCGCCTATCTGGTGCTGCCGTCCGCACTCGATGCCGCCTTTGACGACCGCTTGGGGTTCCTCTCGACAACCGTGCCCGCAATCGACCAGGTGGCGCTGGCACACGCGCTTGAGTCCGGTGCGTACGGGAGGCATGTGGCTCGCTATCGCCGTGAGATGCGCGAGACGAGAGATGCGCTGGTGGAGGGGCTTCTCGGTGGACCGGCGGGCAGCCGCCTGCGCATCGAGGAGGCGGACTCTGGCATCCACTTCGTGCTTGCCGTGGAAGACGACGGTCGCGGGGAGCGCGGCATTGTGTCGGCCGCTCGCGGAGTGGGGGTCTCGTTGGCGCCGCTCTCCTCGTTCGCGCGTGTCCCCGAGCATGCGAAGGGGAGAGACGGATGGGCGCGGTTCGTGGTGCAGTACGATGGCCTCTCCGTGGAGGATGCGCAGGCTGCGGCCAATGCGCTTGGGCCTGTGCTGTAGGGACGCTTGGAGAGGCGGCCGTTCCCAAGCCAAAGGCCTGCGATCCAATTGCGCCCTTCTCCGCGCATGCAATCAGGCCGCAGTTGGGCGGGCTGGCTAGAAAGCCGCATCGTGCGTACGCACGACCATGGAGAGCTGCCAGGGCGGTGACGTTTGCCCAGTTGGACGAGAGAGCCATGGCAACGGGCCGGGGTTGTGCGTACGCATGATGGCGGATTTCTGCCAGCATGGGGCTCTTGGAGGGCGAAATTGGCAGCAAGTCTCGGTCGTGCGTACGCACGATGCCGGACTTCTGCCATTGGGACGGCTGCTTGCCAGTCGGCCTGCACGCCACTCCAGGTCTCTCTGGCCTCGTGCAGGTAAGCCGAGCTTTGGAGAGGGTCCCGAGGAGGCTTCACCTACAGTCCCAGCTCGGCTTTCACCTGGGGAAACGTCCGCCAGATGGGCTGGGCGGCGACGTGCTCTCCGAGGTCGCGCTCCATCCATACGGTGTCGTACCAACGACCAAACTTGTAGCCGCACTTGGGGAAGTGGCCTATCTCGCGGTAGCCAAGTCGCTCGTGAAACGCCACGCTTGCGTTGCCGAGGTGGGCATCCGGCTCGTCGGTCGTGGCGATGCAGGCGTAGAGGTTGAGGATGCCCTGTGCCGAAAGCGCCCGCTCGAGTGCCCGGTAGAGGGCCGAGCCAACGCCGTGCCCGCGCTCCTCGCGTGCCACGTAGACGGAGGTCTCCACGCACCAGCCGTATGCCGCGCGCCCATAGTAGGGACTTGCGTAGGCGTAGCCCAGCACGCCGCCCGCCCCGTCACGAGCCACCAACCAGGGGTGGGTAAGGGTGATGCCCCCGATGCGCACTGCCATCTCCTGCGCATCGGGGGCATCGTATTCAAAGGTGATTGCGGTGTCTTGCACGTAGGGTGCGTAGATGGCTGCCAGGTCTTCTGCGTCTGTGCGGCTAGCCGCCGTGATGCGCAGCTCGCTCATGAGTCCTCCCCGTTGTTACCGGAGCCAACTATAGCCGTACGCGCCACATGCCGCTGCGACGCGCACCGTTGGCCCCGAACCCAAATCTCATGCTACTGGCCGACCCTCGTCGACGCTCTCCTATGATAAAGTGCGCTCACGGATTCAGATTCCTGTGGAAGCGGCTCCTGGATGACAATGGGTGCACGCGTCGGACGTCCCGGATTTCGACGCGCGGTTGGCTCGAAAGGCGGCTTGGCATGGCAAGCGAGCACGATGGCACGACGGTGGCTGGAGATGCGGAGGCGGCAGACCCTACGCGGCTTTCGCACGAGAAGCTCGAGGAGATGCAGCTCGAGGCCGTTCGACGCACGCTGGTCAACTGCTACGAGCACATCCCGTTCTACAAGCGCTCCTTCGACGAGGCAGGCTTCGACCCCTATCGCCTTGTCTCTCTCGATGACCTCGCACATGCGCCCTTTGTGACCAAACAGGACCTTCGCGACGCCGCACCCTATGGCATGCTTGCCGTGCCCCTCTCGGACGTGCGAGAGATCCACATGTCCTCGGGCACCACCGGTGTGGCGACGCTTGGTGCCTATACCCAGCATGACCTTGACTTCTGGTCAGACTGCTTCGCCCGCAGCATCCGCTTTGCGGACGGCGGTGCCACAGACGTGGTACAGGTTGCCTATGGCTATGGCCTCTTCACGGGTGGCTTGGGCGCCCACTACGGCGCGCTTGCCTCGGGCGCCACGGTCATCCCCGCCTCGGCCGGCAACACCGAGCGTCAGATTCGCATCTTGCGCGAGATGGGCACCACAATCCTCTGCTGCACGCCCAGCTACGCGATGCACATCGCTGACACGGCGCTCGAGATGGGGCTCGATCCCACTCGCGACTTCCACCTCAAGGCAGGCATCCACGGCGCCGAGCCCTTCTCGGACAACTTCCGCATCGAGCTGGAGCGCAAGCTCAACTACAGGGCTCTCGACATCTATGGCCTCACCGAGACCATGGGTCCGGGTGTGGCCTGCGAGTGCCTCGAGCAGGACGGCCTGCACCTTGCCGAGGACCACTTCTTCGCCGAGATCATCGATCCTGCTACGGGCAGGCGCCTGCCCGATGGCGAGTGGGGCGAGCTTGTCCTCACCACGCTCGACCGCGAGGCATCGCCCGTCGTGCGCTACCGCACACGCGACATCACGCGCATCCTGCCTGGTGAGTGCCCCTGCGGCTGCACGCACAAGCGCATCGACCGCCTGCACGGCCGCACCGACGACATGCTCATCATCCGTGGTGTGAACGTCTTCCCATCGCAGATCGAGGACGTCATGAAGACCTTCGACCATGTCTCGAGCTGGTACCAGATTGAGGTTGGCACCGACGAGCGATCGCTGGACGTGGTCACGCTCAAGGCGGAAGCCAATCCCGACTTCGACTTTGACCAGACCGGCGCCATTGAGGCCCTGCAGCGTCAAATCTCTGCTCGCCTCAAAACCGACCTCTCCGTTGGCGTCAAGGTTCGCATCGTCGAACCCAAGTCCATCTCGCGCAGCACAGGCAAGGCCAAGCGCGTCATCGACATGAGGAAGGGGATTAAGTGATGATCAAGCAAATCTCAGTCTTTCTCGAGAACGACAAGGGGCGTCTGGCGGCACTCTGCCGCTCTCTCGCGGACGCGGGCGTCAACATGAGTGCCCTCTCGATTGCCGACACCCCCGAGTACGGCTTGGTGCGCATTGTGTGCAATGAGGCCGACAAGGCCAAGGCAGCGCTTGACGCAGCGGGATACCGTGCCCGCTTGACCAAGGTCACGGCCGTGGCTGTGCCCAACCGGCCTGGTGGGCTGGCGGAGCTTCTTGAGACGCTCGACGAGGCGGACATCTCGGTGGAATATGGGTATTGCTTCTCTCACCAGGACGGCAATGCCATCTTTGCCCTAAAGGTGACCGATCCCGCGCAGGCCGCCGAGGCCGTCTTTGCCATCGAGCGGGCTGGCTTCCAGATTCTGGAGGAGGGCGAGCTGGACTAGGCTGGGTTGCCGCGCGGCGTCGGAGGGTCGGTTTCGAGACTTGCTGGGTGCGCCGCCCCGCGTCGCCACCGGGCGGCGCACCCCAACTGTCACCCTAGAGTCGCTCGAAGAGCGCTGCGCTTCCGGTGCAGTCGTCGTCGATATTCTCGGGAAGAGCGGGGACCATGGCCTCGATGAGCTTGCGCAGCAGGTGGAGGTTCTCGCTAAAGACGCGCAGCACGTCGTCGTTGGTGACGGCCGCGTACTTGCCCAGACCCGAATCGTAGTCGGTAACCAGGCTAATGTTCACGTAGTGCATGCCAAGCTCGCGCGCGAGCCACGCCTCGGGGTACTGTGTCATGTTCACCACAGACCAGCCCATCTTCTGGAACCACTCACTCTCTGCCGTGGTCGAGAAGCGCGGGCCCTGGATGGTGACCACAGCGCCTCCGTCGTGCACGGGAATGCCAAGCTCGCGACACTTCTCGACGGCAATCTTGCGCATGGTCTCGCAGTAGGGGCGAGCGGCGGAGAGGTGCTGCACGCCAAGGCCAAGCTCATGTGTGAAGAAGGTGTCGGCACGGCACCTGGTCCTGTCGACGAACTGGTCGCAGATCACAAAGTCGCCGGGGTGGATGTCAAGCGAGAGGGACCCTACCGAGCAGGGTCCAATGACCTGCTTCACGCCAAGCTCGCGCATGCCCCAGAGGTTGGCTCGGTAGTTGACCTCGCCGGGTGCAAAGGTGTGCTTGTGACCATGGCGGGGGAGAAACGCAACCTTGCGTCCGCCGATGGTTCCCACGGTGTAGACATCGGAGGGCTGACCCCAGCGCGTGTCGAGGGAGACCTCCTCGCGGTCGCCCTCGAAGAGGCTGTAGAAACCGGACCCGCCAAAGATGCCAATCTCTGCCTGCGGAAGCTCTGCCATGTGTGGCTCCTTTCGAATGGGGTTCATGTACCCTCGATCATTGTAAGGTGGCCGTGCCGCCGCGTCACGTGCCTCCCTGTCAGCAGTCCGAGCGCCCGTACTGGGCAATCGATATAAACTCTGTATGTCACAGCCCATCAAAATGTATTTTACCTATCCATACTGTCGCCCTACCATCAGGACTGAAAGGTGGCACGTCCCATGACGTGCTGCAAGGGGCCGCAACAAGGCGTTGCCGTCCAAACGTATGTCGTCCAAGGAGGCATGCAATGATTCTCGGACTGGGAGTCCCCGAACTTCTCGTCATCCTCGTGATTGCCCTTGTCATCTTTGGGCCCAAGAACCTTCCCAAGCTCGGCTCTGCCATCGGCAAGACCGTCAAGAACGTGCGCGAGGGCATGGAGGAGGGCGATGGCGGCAGGGCCGTCTCCAAGGCCGAGAGGCCCGGCGAATCCGGGAACGTCGAGGAGGTCGTCGCCGATCCCGATGACGCTGATGTCGAGGGTGCCACAAGCGACAAGTAGCGTTGCCAGCTGGTTCCCCGGCCGGGCGCCCCTTCCTTAGTCCGGCTGGTCCCTATCCCAGGTCGCCGAGAAGAGCCAAGCACCTCTGCGCAAGCGGTGACATGTACCGGTCTGCCTTCCAGACCACCGCCTGCCGCGTGGACAAGCCCTTCTCGGCAATCACCTTTATGAAGCACTCGCCCGTGTCCGTCACGGGCAGGAGCGTCTCGGGAACGAGG
Source organism: Tractidigestivibacter sp. (assembly GCF_057241865.1). NCBI lineage: Bacteria > Bacillati > Actinomycetota > Coriobacteriia > Coriobacteriales > Atopobiaceae > Tractidigestivibacter > Tractidigestivibacter sp. Next base: position 64,184 of record NZ_DBHHPX010000009.1, on the reverse strand, counting down.
GCGACCCCCATCCCATTGCGCGCCCACGTGCAGGCCGTGCGGGGGTCATCGACCGTGCAGCTTGCGAGAAGGTTGGCCTTGGCATCGGCAAAGGCGCCTCGTACCTGTGCCTCGAGGCGTCGCGTGAGTATTACGGGCACATCCGAGAGCTGCGCGCAGGTGACGTCCATCTCCGTCCCCACCTCGAGCGCGGGTGGCATGATGGCAAGCATGCGTTCCGCCCTAGCATAGCGACAGCGCAGGCCGTCGCTTGGGAAGGGCGTGCGCACGACCCCAATGTCCACCACGCCTCCCTCGAGCATCTCGAGCACCTGCGGCGTGTCGCCCTCACGAAGCTCCACCGAGACGTCTGGCACCGTCGCGAGCTCGGCGAGCCTCGACCCGGGGACCGAGCCCACGCACGAGGCGTCGACCCCAAGCGTGAGCACCCCCGCCATGCCCTTGCCCATGCCCTCGACGTCGCGCTTGGTAGCCTGCGCAAGTGCAAGGATGCGTAGGGCTCGCTCGTAGAGGAGCTTGCCGGCATCCGTGAGCGTGGCCGAGCGCGGGCCCCTGCGTACGAGCGTGGTCCCCAACTCGCGCTCGAGCTGGGCGAGCTCGTAGGAGAGCGGCGGCTGCGAGATGTGCAGGCGCCGTGCTGCCGCCGTGATCTGGTGCTCCTCGGCGATGGCGACGAAGTACTCCAGCTGCTTGAGGTTCACACGTGCCTCCCCTGCGATGCCTGCGTGCCGGCCTGCCGGTTGGCATGGCGACCGGCACGGTCAATTCATACGAGAATTGTATGGCGACTCTCCGTCCCATGCATGCACAAGATGGATGCCTGTGACCACGGTAGACGCTCCCGGGTAGAATGTGGGCAAGAGGACCGTCGGAAGCACATGCCAGCACACACGAGGGGCGAGGATCACATGGCCCGCAACAGCGACAGCAGCCCAATCTACGAGGTTCCCGGAGAGGACTTCAACCCAAAGCGAGAGATTGAGGAGGCAATCGCCGCAGGCAAGGAGGCCCTCTCATGCCTTGACCGGGCGGCCAAGTGCCTGGACAGCGCTTCCGGATGGGGCATGCTCGACATCTTTGGTGGGGGCCTCATCTCTGGACTGGTGAAGCACCATCGTATCGACGAGACGCAGGACGCGCTACGTGATGCGCAGTCGTCTCTCGAGGCCTTCTCGCGCGAGCTCTCGGACGTGCACGAGATCTCTGGACTCAAGGTGGACATCAGCCGGGGCTGGACGTTTGCGGACTTCTTCTTTGACGGGGCCATCTCCGACATCGTGGTCCAGAGCAAAATCGAGGACGCGCGCAATCGTGTCGACCATGTGCGCGACACCGTACAAGATGCTCTCGCGCGCCTGGAGAAATTCCGCTAGCGGGACCCCATGGTTTCCAAACGAACCACTTACGCTGGGCTTACTACTTGTTCAAACAAGTTGTAGGCATTCTGTGCATTTGCTGGGCCGCAACATGTCACCCCCATGTGATGGGTATCATAATCACCGGCAATGCTGCCATTACCAGGAGAGGAGGCACTATGAAGATCAGGGACCTGAGCAGGCTTCAGAAGAAGGTTCTCGACGCCTGCATGAACGGCTGGTTCATGAGCGGCGAGTACACCGCAATGTTTGACGATCATCGTCGCAGCTTCGAGGCTGACAGCCCCTTGTGGCTCTACCGCGACATAGAACGCTGGTACGAGAGCCATGCTGCAAACCACGGGGATTCTCACCTGCTCGTCAAGTGCACCAGGGTCGGTTAGGGGCCATGCGCCCCGGCACCCTCGGTGCCATCACGAGGCGGCAATCATCACATTTTCGGCAAGCGGGACCCTGCGGGGTCTTTTTTGTTAGGCTTCGAGAAGCTGTGCCCGCGCGCCGCGTTAGAGCCACATATAGGACAGCGTGGAATCCCAAGGAGACACCCATGCCCCTCTCGCTCAACTCCGCACTTGATGACCTCAGGCTCTCGGGCATCAGGCGCTTCTCGGCGCTGGCCGCGCAAACCCCTGGTTGCGTCTCGCTCACACTGGGCGAGCCCGGAGAGGGCACCCCCGCAGCCGTGTGCGCGCAGGTGGGGATAGATCTTGACCACGGCCTCACGCACTACCCGCCCAACAATGGCTTCGCTTGGCTCCGCGAGGCGATATGCGCGTGGGAGGCCGAGCGAGGTGTGGCCCTCCCGCCTGGCAACGTGATTGTGACCGATGGCGCGACGGAGGCGCTCTATCCCGAGCTGGCAGACAGGACGATCGTGGCCAACAGCTTCTCGAAGCCCTGGGCCATGACCGGCTGGCGGCTTGGCTGGGTGGGTGCTGGCGAGAAGGCCGCAGCCGCCATGGCCAAAGTGCACCAGTACGTCGTCTCGTCGGTGCCTGCTTTTCTGCAGCATGCTACCGTCGAGGCGCTGGCAACCAACACGGTGCCGATGAGTGCGTCCTATCAGGCAAGGCGTGACATCACGGGGGCAGCGCTCGAGCGCATGGGGTTGCCCGTTGTCACGCCCAGGGAGCGTTCTACGCGTTTCCCAGCGTCGAGGGGCTCGGGCGTCTCGCCGGGTTTGTGGGGGCCCTCAGAGGCTAGGCGTCCTTCACCACGTGCGCCATCATGAGCAGGAGCGCGACGGCCACGCCCTGCTCGAGCGAAGCCTTGCGGATCCACTCCTCGCGCGTGTGGGGAAGTCCGCCGTCAATGGTTCCCACGCATACGGCTGGGACGCCCAGCGAAAGCGGCACGTTTGCGTCGGTCGACGAGCTCACGTGGCGGGCGCGCATGCCAAGGACCGCCTGGATCGCCTGGTCGCAGCGGCGCGTGAGCCGGCGCTCGGCGCTCTCGCTCACATCGCCTGCGGCAGGGCGACGCCCAATGACGCCAAGGTGGACCTCCATGTCGTCGCGGGCGTCCGCCTGGGCCACGAGGCCGCGTAGCTTCTCGTCCATCTCTTGGAGGCACGCCTCGCTCGTGGAGCGAAACTCGCACAGGCACGAGGTCTCGCTTGCGATGCTGTTGACTGTGGTACCGCCTTCGATGAGGCCAACGTTGCAGGTGGTGCGGGCGTCCGTGGGACGCGGCAGGTCGTAGAGGGCGCACACAATGCGCGAGAGGCGCTCGATGGCGTTGGGGACGCCCCAGTCCTTCCAGCTGTGCCCGCCCTGCGTGTGGACGCTGATGCGGTAGCGAAGCGACCCTACGGCCTCGGTGACCACCTCGGGAAAGTGGGCGTCGAGCGCCGTGAGCTCTGTTACGGGCGCCGTGGCCTCTCGCATAAGCTGCTTGGTGCCCTTGAGGTTGCCCAGGCCCTCTTCGCCAGAGTTGGCAACCACCACGACGCAGGTGTCGAGCTGTGGGCGGTTCATGAGGAACCACTTGGTGGCCATGAGGAGCGTCACCAGGCAGGCGGTGTCGTCTCCGATGCCCGGGGCGTACATGTTCTCCTCGTCCTCAGTGAGCGGCAGCTCGCCCGTGTCGGGAAACACTATGTCGGTGTGGGCCGAGAAGACCGCGCGTCCGGGTGCCGAACGGTCACCCAGGACACACACGACGTTTCTCGCCTCGTCGATGGCGACGTCGGCTGCGCCCTGCTCTCGTAGCCATGCGGCCACAAACGCCGCGCGGCGTCCCTCGTCGCCCGTGGGTGCCCCGATGCGGCCGATCGCACGCAGAAGGTCGAGCGCCTCCTCGCGCACCCCTCGCGCAAACTCCAGTGCTGTGCAGGTCTCCCTCACGTCCATGTGGACCTCCCGAGCGTGGCATGTGGCCGCGTAGCAAGCGCGTGACCCTAAGCATACTCAAAGCGTGACCATTGTGTTGCCGCATCTTGCGCCGGCATGCCATGGATGCTAGCGTTATCCCCACGATAGAGGAGCGGGCACGATGGTCCTGGTGGAGCCGACGGGCAAGGATTCCAGGAGAGGCGATGCCCGCCGAACTTCCGCGCCAGGCGTGGCGTGGCGGTGGGCTCGGCGGGAATACTGCTGGGACTGTCCGTAGAGAAGATCTGCGGGAGCGCTATCCCCGGCCATGCGACTGCGTGGGTCCCGGCGGCGCCCCTGCAGACGCGTCTGGGGGAGCCATGGGGGAGAAGCAACCGTTTGCCACAAAGGACCAGCTCGAGCGTGCCGCTGCGCAATGGCCCACGCCCTTCTACGTCTACAGCGAGAAGGTCATCCGCGAGCGAGCACGGGCCCTCAAGGCTGCCTTCTCGTGGAATCCGGGCTTCTGTGAGTACTTTGCCGTAAAGGCCACCCCAAATCCCACGGTCATCTCGATTCTCGCCGAAGAGGGCTGTGGCTGCGACTGCGCGACCGGCACAGAGCTTGCGCTCGCCGATGCCTGCGGCGTGCGAGGCGAGCGCATCATGCTCTCCTCGAACGACACGCCCGACGTGGACTACCGCCGAGCCCACGAGCTGGGTGCCATCATCAACCTCGACTCGCTTGACATGGTGGGTTGCCTGGTGCGGGCGCTGGACGGCAAGCTTCCCTCCATGGTCTGCCTGCGCGTGAACCCAGGCGGGAGCTTCGAGGCCTCCAACGGCATCATTGGCGAGCCCGAGGACTCGAAGTTTGGGATGACGGTCGAGCAGGTCATGGAGGCCGCGCGCAGGCTTTCTGCCATGGGCGTGACCGAGTTTGGGCTTCACGCGTTTCTCGCCTCGAACACGCAGGTGGAGGACTACTACCCACGCCTTGCGCGCGTGCTTTTCAAGCTTGCCGTGCGACTCTCGCGCGAGGTTGGGGTGCGCGTGGGGCTCGTGGACCTCTCCGGAGGCATCGGCGTGGACTACCGGCCGGAAGACGTCCCCGTGGATATCGCTGCGGTTGGTGCTGGCGTGCGCGACGTGTACGAGGGGGTCCTTGCCCCCGCGGGCCTGGGTGACGTGTCGCTTGCGGCCGAGCTTGGCCGCTGGATGCTGGCTCCTGCGGGAGGGCTTGTGGCCCGCGTGATGCACGAGAAGGTCACCTACCGCGACTACCTGGGCGTTGACGCCTGCGCCTCCAACCTCATGCGACCTGCCGTCTACGGTGCCTACCACCACATCAGCGTGATGGGGCACGAGGGAGAGCCCGAAACCCATCGCTACAACGTGGTAGGCAGGCTTTGCGAGAACTCAGACCAGTTTGCCAAGGGCCGCATGTTGCCCGAGGTCACAATCGGCGACCTGCTCTTCATTCATGATGCCGGCGCCCACGGGCACTCGATGGGCTACAACTACAACGGCACGCTTCGCTCGGCGGAGCTGCTCTTGCGCGAGGACGGCTCGTTCGATCTCATCCGGCGGGCCGAGACGCCGGCAGACTATTTTGCGACACTCGACTTCCCGGGTTCGCGCTTCTCGGCACTGGCCCATCTGGAAGACTAACGGTTCTTTTACGCGCAGGGCGCCTGGCGGCGCAGGTACGAGAGGGGACGCACAATGGACATGCAGGGACTTACCGGTTCTGTCGTAGCGCTGGTCACGCCGTTTCTGGAGGACGGCTCCATCGACTTCGGGTCGTTGGAGCGCCTGGTCGACTTCCACCTGGAGAACGGGACCGACGGCATCCTGGTCCTGGGGACCACAGGCGAGTCGTCGACGATGACTGACGAGGAGGACCTCGAAGTCGCGAGCACGGTCATCGCCCGCGTGGCGGGTCGCGTGCCCGTCATCGGTGGCGCCGGCTCCAACTCCACGGCCGAGTCGCTGCGCAAGGCAAAGGGCCTCGAGAAGCTTGGTGCTGACGGCCTGCTCCTCATCACGCCGTACTACAACAAGTCCAACGAGGAGGGCATCTACCGCCACTTCACGACGGTCCTCGACCAGGTCGACGTGCCCTGCCTGCTCTATAACATCCCCGGTCGCACGGGCTGCTCCATCTCGGAGGGGAACGTCGCGCGCCTGGCCACGCACCCCAACGCGTGGGGCATCAAGGAGGCCTCGGGAAGCATTTCCTATGCGACGATGGTGGCGCGCTACCTCACGGACGACTTCCGCATGATGAGCGGCAACGATGACATGGTGGTGCCGATTCTCTCCCTGGGTGGCGTGGGCGTTGTCTCGGTGTGGGCAGACGTCGCCCCACATGCGGTGCATGACATGTGCGCAAGGTGGCTCTCTGGCGACACTGCCGGCGCGCTCAAGGTCCAGCTCGAGAACCTCGACCTGATCCATGCGCTCTTTGGGGAGGTCAACCCCATCCCCGTGAAGGCGGCGCTTGCCAAGATGGGGCTCACCGGGCCTACGGTGCGCCTGCCGCTCTGGCAGCTCTCGCCCGAGGCGGATGCTCGCCTCGAGGCTGCCATGAGGGGGGCTGGTCTGCTTGGCTAGCGTAGTTGTGGTTGGTGCCAGAGGGCGCATGGGGTCTTTGATTTGCGCGGCTGTCGAGGCGGACGCGGAGCTCTCGCTTGCGGATGGCTACGACGTGGATAACATCTCCGAGCTGGACTCGGACGCGCCGGCGGCAGACCTCGTGATTGACTTCTCGGCACCCGCCTCCCTTTCCCATGTGGAGGCCTACGTGCGGCGCACGCATGCCGCCCTGGTCTCGGGGACGACGGGCCTTACGGAAGACGACCTCTCGCGCCTGCGGGCTTTGGGGGAGGCAGCGCCCGTCATCTGGAGCGGCAACTACTCGCTCGGCGTGGCGGCGCTACGCCACCTTGCGGGCGAGGCGGCGGCATCGCTTCCCGGCTGGGACGTGGAGATTGTAGAGTGCCACCACAACCGCAAGGTCGACGCCCCCTCGGGCACGGCAAGGATGCTGCTCCAGGCTGTGGACCCCGCAGGCGAGAAGTCCGTGGCTCACGGGCGCGAGGGCATCGTGGGGCCGCGACCCGCCAGCGAGATCGGCATGCACAGCCTGCGCGGCGGCACTGTGGCCGGGACGCACGAGGTGCTCTTCCTCGGCGATGACGAGGAGGTCGTGCTCACGCACCGCGCGACGAGTCGCCAGATCTTCGTGAACGGCGCCATTGCCGCGGCAAGGCGCCTGCGTGCACGCGAGGCCGGCTTCTACGACTTCGACACGCTCATGTTTGGATAGTTGGTTGGGATAGGCTGAGCAACGCGCAGCAAGGCGACTACGAGAGGGGACCCCATGGACGCCCAGGAAATCATCGACTTCATTGCAGGCGCACCAAAGAAGACGCCGGTCAAGGCATACGTCAAGCTTGTCCCCGGGGCGAGTGTGGACTTTGGGCCCAACTCTCACGTCTTTGGAACGGGTGACCTCGTCGTCTTTGGCGATTGGTCCGAGGTGGGGCCCGCCCTCGAGGCGGCAGGCGACGACGTTCTCGACGTCGTCGTCGAGAACGACCGGCGCAACTCCGGCGTACCCTTGCTTGACGTGCGCGGGGTGAACGCTCGCATCGAGCCTGGCGCCATTATCCGCGACCAGGTGGAGATTGGCGACAATGCCGTGGTCATGATGGGTGCGATCGTCAACATTGGCGCGGTCGTCGGCCCGGGCACGATGATCGACATGGGGGCGGTACTGGGTGGGCGCGCGATGGTTGGCGCGCGCTGCCACGTGGGCGCCGGCTGCGTGCTTGCCGGTGTCGTTGAGCCCGCGAGCGCAACGCCCGTCGTGATCGAGGATGACGTGCTTCTCGGTGCCAACTCCGTGGTGATCGAGGGGTGCCGCGTGGGCAAGGGTGCCGTGGTCGCGGCGGGTGCCGTGGTGACTGAGGACGTGCCGGCGGAGGCCGTTGTCGCTGGGTGCCCCGCGCGCGTGATCAAGATGAAAGACGAGAAGACCGAGGCCAAGACCGCATTGGTAGACGCACTGCGCACGCTGTAGCTTTAGCGTGACGGCGCATTTTTGCGCCAGGCGTGGGGTGCGGCAATCGGCCTTCCGGCGTCAATTTGGCACTGCAAGGTGCATCCCACAGGTCTCTCTCGTGATTTCTCACCGTTTAGGTCTTTCGTGGTCGGTTAGCTGCACTTATCCGACAGTTTCTGGCTCTTTGGCGTTTCTAGTGGGTAGCGCATGCCAGCAGACTTTGGATCGAGAAGCCTGGCTTCCCGAGCCTGAGGAAGATGATGGTCCTGAAGTAGGCAGTGTTCCCGAAGCCCCTAGCGGCGCCTCTGGCAGACTGGACGACGGAATCGAGCCCTTTCGGGAAGGCATTGGTGGATCTTCCTCCTCCTTACGCGGACCTTCGCTTCGGAGAGCTTCGACACCATCGCCCACATCGCATGCCGTTCGAAGCGGTGCTCGTTCGGATGGCAGGGATGCTGTGTTCCGGAGGCAGGCTGCTCTCCGGCATGCTCGTCAGGAAGAGGCCCTACTGACGCTCTTCCTTTGAGTGGGCGAGGCCCTCACGGCATGGTTCTGATGCTCTGCCCCATGTTGTGCCCTGACGCAGCCAGCTGAAGACCCATCCTGCCTCACGACCTGTCTGATGATTCGTCTACCGGAACAAATCAACCGCTTGCAGTACCCGAACGCAAAATTATATAAGAGCATGGGTGTATATTCTTTTCAAGCTCCCTAGACTGGTATGGGATGCGTTCAAAGGAGGGGTTTGTTATGAATGCGCGTGAAATGGAAAAGACTGCTAGGCAAGAAATGGAAGCACCTACAATTGCGTTTGGGTCAGAGGAATTTGCAGATGGGCTTGGTGGTTGCGCACTCTATCCAGCTGTAGCGGCTACCATCATTGGAGGGATGGGAACGGGGCCCTTTATTATTGCACTTTGTTCATACGCTGCTGTAGCGCTTGGCTGACACAATCGTGTCTCAATCATTGAACGGTTTTCCTACTTTCAAGGTTGCCGCTTTCATTAAGCGGCAACCTTCATATAACATTCTGTTTGTTGATCTCCCGGCTCGTCGAGTCCCTCTTGTAATCAACAGCTCGGCACTTGAGATTGTCAAATGGCTGGATGGCGCTCACACACAGCGTGAGATTCTTGATGAACTTGCACGCAGGTATTCTACCTCCCATGAAGATCTTAATCGGCTTTGCTGTGAATTCATTGGCAAGCTTGTGAGCCTTGGCGTTGTTGGGTTCAAGCAGCGGCGACGGGAGCGTGACGTTTGTATTCCTGTGCTTGGCACAAGTGAGGTATATACGCCTAACAGTTTTATTCTCGAGCTTACGCACAGTTGCCCATTGCGCTGCATGCACTGTTATCTTGATGCTGCAGATGGGCCGATGATGGATTATCGCTCCGCTGTCTCCCTGGTTGACGAGATCGTGGACGTTATCGGTGTTCAGGGTATACAGCTTACGGGCGGGGAGCCATTGGGTTACCCGTATCTTGTCGAGCTGATTGAGCATCTTGAGCAAAAGCACACGCCGGTATCCATAGCGACCAGTGGGTATGCTTCTGATGCTGTTATGGCACACGTTCTTTCTGCTCTGTCAGGTCCTATGGATCTGGTGCAGGTAAGCATTGATGGATTTGAGGGTTATCACAACAAGATAAGAGGTCGCAAAGATGCGTTTACTAGGGCGCTGGCCTTTATAGATTTGGCTATATGCAAGGGCGTGAAGGTGAGCGTGGCTACGACTCTCATCTCACAAACTGAAGCGGAGATTGCTTCTCTTTGTGAAAGCATGAGAGCGCGACGTGTTTCCGTCCTTAGACTCGGTGCATTATTGCAGGAGGGAAGGGCGACTTCCTCGCGCCTTGGTACCTCATGGAGCGAGGGCAGCATGCGCCCGCTCATCGAGAGACTTAAGAGCAAGTTTGATACAGACGACTTTAGGATAGAGGCCCTTGAAACGCATGACTCGTCGACCATCGACCATGCCTGTGGTGCAGGTATCAAAATGATGGTCATAGACCCAGACTTCAATGCCCGCCCGTGCCCCATGCTCATGTGCAAGCTAGGCAACGTGATTGACGAGCCCCTGATGGCAGTAGTGCGCAAGACAAACACACTTATGAAAGGCGTGTCGACCCCTTGCGAAGCAACATGCGGACAGTGCTCGAACTTCTCTGCCTGCCGAGGATGTATCGCGGCGGCCTTGGCAAACAGGGATTCCACTTCCAATTGCCCATGGTTTGAGATGCAGGAGAAACGCATACAACGACTTTTGGATGTGGTCGCATGAGCGAGGATCCCGATACCGTTATCGACATCAAGGACCTCTCCTTCGCGTATAGGAAACCCAGGGTCGAGGTCTTCTCCGGCTTCTCGCTCTCGCTTGGGGCGGGCGAGGTCACCTGCCTGCTCGGGCACAACGGGGCGGGCAAGTCCACGCTCCTGCGGCTGGTCTATGGGCTGCTGAGGCCGGCGTCCGGCGGGGTCGTCATCAACAAGCGGGTTGTCGGATCCCACAGCCGCATCTTCCTGCTCTCGGGTGACTTCGGCTTCAACGGAGAACTCACGCTCAGGCAGAATCTAAGGTTCCGTTCGCTGCTTTTGGGTGCCCCCGTCGAGGACGGTCTCGTGTGCCGTTTTGGGCTGGAGGGCCAGCTTGGTGTTCCCCTCAAGGCGCTTTCGTCGGGCCTCCTAATGAGGGCCAACCTCGTCTCGGGCCTCGCCTTCGGTCCCACGCTCGTGATGTTCGATGAGCCGACCAACTCCATCGACCCCATGACCTGGGAGCTGCTGGTACGAGAGCTGAAGCTGAGGCGCGAGCGCGGCGCGAGCGCCGTCGTGGTGACGCACGACCTCTCGTTCGCTCGCGAGGTCGCCGACCGACTGGTCGTGCTGCAGGGCGGTCGGGTGGTCGCCGACGAGCATGACCCGAGGTCCCTGAGCGAAGGGGATCTGAGGGCATCTTACCTGCGGCACACGGAGGGTGTGGGGGGCGGTTCTGATGCGTAGGGTCGTCCGGGCGCTCGTGTGGAAGGATCTCTGTCTCGTCAGGACGCGAACGTCCTCGCTGTTCTGGTTGCTGGTCTGTGTGGTCGGGTTCGTGGCGCTGGCGTTTGTCGCGCCGTTCGGGCTGACCGCCCACGTCCTCGGGGACGAGTACGCGCGCATCACGGCCATGGCGATTGCGGGGACGACAGGCTTCGTGGAGTACTACTCCGTCTCCCTGTCGGAGGACAAGCGCGATGGCACGCTGGTCAACGTTATGCTAGGCGGGGTCAGACCAGGTGCGTACTTCCTCTCCAAGGCCGTCGTGCCTACACTCGTCTCCTTGCTGGCCTTCTGCCCCGTTACCGTGGGGTTCTTCCTGACCGTCGGAGCCCTCCAGGGTACCGCGATAGGCGCGGGAACCCTCACTGTGGTAGTATGCTCCGTGCTCTTCCTGCTCATGGGGGTGGGCATGGCCGTGAACCTGTGGTGGCTGCGCGGGTGCTTGGACAGGAGCCCGGCTTGGATGTGCGCATGCGTGGGTGCGAGCTTCCCGCTCGCCCTCATCTTCGACCCGCTCACAGCGCTCCCGCAGTTTGCCTTTGCCTGCGTCGCGGTGGGGCTGGCGTCCTACGTCCTGTGCTTCCTACGCTACGGGCACCTCTACAAGGGGAACGTCCGTGACCTGTAGGCGTGGTGCACACAGGACTCTGAGGCGGGTGGAAGTCAATACGCTGTCCTTTATTCGTGGGCGTCTTACGTTCCTGAGTACCGGCTCCGTGGGTGTGGGCTTCCAGAATGATGGTGGCTACCGATTCAACGAGCGGGTCTGCGCATGTCATGCGGCATCGGATGTCCTTGGCAGCCTGCTGGACAGTCGCACAGCGCTGGAGGAGTTCTTTTGTGGATGCGCGGCAAGGCTGCGACGCCTGAGGATGCAGCTCATTGTCCACTACGAGGAGCACCATGAGCTTGTGCGCTTTTCGGCCTGTGAGGATGTGCGCTTCTATAACTCATTCAAGATAGTCGTTCGAACGGAGTCGGGCAACTGCTTTGTTGAGGAAGTGCCCCTCTCCGAGGGATTACCTGAAACTTTGATGGAGGACATCCGTGATTTCACGAGTACTGTCGTTGGGTCACAGCTCTCCATGGCTACGCTAGTGAGAAGGTCTGCCGCATTCGAACAGCTCGATGAGGCTCTCACGGTCCTGCTGGAGCCAAGGGCCGCTGGCGCGTTCTTCCATGAGATAATCGGCCATATGATTGAGCGCGACACCTATGAACTGGTAAAAGCCCGGCTGTCGCACGCGTCATTCGATCCGAAGATCATCTTCAGGGATGACGTCAGGGACTACGAGCGCGTGTGTGGCCTGAACAAGTTCGACGACGAGGGGACAAAGATAGTGCCCATTACTCTCGTTGCAGACGGCAAACTCTGCAATACGATGGACACTCAGCGATTTAGCGGTGAAGGCGGGCTTTCGGGGTTTGCGCGCGCGGAGTCCATCTTCTACCCGCCGCTGCCAAGGATGCGCATGAGCCTGGTCAGCTCCTCCACGCACATCGAGCGTCCCAGTCTGCCCGTTCGTTATTTTCGTATGGAGAAGTTTCTTAATGGGTCGGTTATGCCTGGCTCCATGAACTTTTGGATACAGGGCTCTGGCGCAATTGTGCAGGAAGGGGTTCGCGTCGCCCTGCTGCCGCATGCAGTTGTGACAGGCAACGTTATCGACGCGCTGGAACGCATTCCCTACATGGGAGATGACGAGCGGGCATTTTTCGCAGACTGCTTCAAGGGCGGGCAGACCGTGAGGGTTGGCTATCGTGCCCCGAGCGTCGTGCTCGAGCCTCTGCGCATCTCTGGCACAGCCTACATGTTGAGGAAGGACGACCGCGAATGAGTAGCGGTACGGCTGAGTTTGAGCGCCGGGTCGCCACAACGCTTGACTATGAGTGCTGCATCAGTGCCGAGGGGATTACAAGGCGTGGAGGCACGCTCTCGCGTGAATCCTGTCTTGACGTGACGGAAAACAGCGTCTGGGTTCGTCAGTGGGCGCGAGAGGAGGCGCCTTTTGAGCTCGACCTGACTGGGTGGACGGTACCTGCCATCCAGCAGCTACGTCCACTCGCTGACAAGTGCGGCGTTCATGCCGCGAGACACGATGAGGCATCCGAGGTGAAGTGTGTGAGTGCTGGCTCGAGGCAGGATTCCTTTGAGCTTGCCGTGCGCCTACAAACGATGTTGGCCTCACGGCATGGCCTCGAGACAAATTGTGCCATCGAGCTTTGGTTCAGGCGGACTCGCATCAGGGAGATGCGTGGAAGTAAGACGATGACAGAGCTTGACAGAAGCGCGCGTCTCATTCGGGCCTCATGCTTTTGTGCAGACCCTCCCATGTACGCAAGCTGTGAGGTCACCTCGGACATGGGGGAGAGCGCGAGTCGTTTGGCGCGTGACCTGGGAAGAGAGGCCCCTCCTGCGGGCAGACCACGCGGCCAGCTGCTTTTTTCTGACACGGCATGGGGTTCGGTATGCGCGTTTGTGCGGGGGGCCTTTTGCGAGGGTGCCATCGAGTCCAACGAACCCCTTGGGTATGGCTCCCTGGGAGAGCAGGTCCTCGGGCATGATGTCAGCATCATAAGGCGCTCCTCATCGTTGGGAGATGTGGATGACGAGGGCTTGCTCATGGAGGACGTGCCTCTGGTAGATTGCGGAATCTTGTGCGCCTACATTCTGCCGCTGCAAAGGAGCTATCAGCTGTCCCTTCCAACTGCTGGCGGGGGAGAGATTGGGCAAGACGGGCGGCTGCAGTTTGAGAAGCAAAGGGTTGAGCTTGTCATTGACCGACCAAGGGCTGTCCTACGCGATACGCCATGCGAGATCCTCTACATCAAGCCCCTCAGCGCTGAGTACCAAGACCTTTCCATGCAGGCGCTTCTTGAGTGCAGGCAGGGCTCCCAGCGGTTTGGCTGCCGAGGCACACTCGACATTCTCCGCCTGCTCGAGGACGTGCGTCCGACTGGCCATCATGCATGGCCATTTGCCTGTGGCGTTGGGATCTTTGAGACAGACCAGCGCCCCTTCTGACTGGAAGCCCATGGAGAGCCTTCGTGGTTTTGGGCAGGCCAACCACGGCTGTTGACTGACTTTCTTGAATGCCTGGGCCTGCCGCACAGGAAAATGCTACATGTGGAATAACTCGTGTGTTTGATGGCCTCTGAGTTGTGGCTTGGGACTGCGGCGGGAATCTTGGACCGCGTATGGTGCAGGAGGTGAAGTGGTCAAACCAAATTGGACCATCGCTTAGGCGTCCTCATGCGCTCTCGTGCTTGAACTCGGCTGGAGGCCTGCATCCCGGTGCGGAATGCATCCTCCTGGCATTGTGATAGGTCAGTGTGCCGATTGTTGGTGTCACGACTCCGTTTGGGAGATGCGGGCTTAGACCCGTCCGAGCGAACGGAGCATCGCCTGGAACCGGTTGCATTCTACACCAGCATCACGCAGCCCTCCCAAGCCTCTCCTCGATAGCGGCCGTGACGTAGGTCCTCGCCTTCTCGATCACGTTGTCGGACACCGGGCCGAGATCGTGCTCCGCCCTGCAGACGCCCTTGAGGGAGGATGCGTCGATGAAGCCCATCTCCAGCCGCTCCTCGTTGACGTCCATCGGCACCGAGCCCACGAGGCGCATCATCGACTCGGCCGACGGGAACACGCCGCCGGCCTTCGTCCTGCGCTTTGTCTTCTCGTTGGTGCGCTCTTGGACGTTGTTGGTGCGCAGCCGGACATGGTGCCCGTGGGGAAAGTCCAGGTAGGCCAGGGCGTCGGTCTAACAGTCCATGATCTGGTTGGCCATGTGCTCGAGCTTGCGCCTCATCATCTCGTTCAGGTGGTCGATCGCGCCGTTGCCTCTGAACGGTAGGTTCTGCATCGCTTCCTTTCCTGTAGAGTGTCCATGGCGGCCGTTGCCTTTCTCTCGAATCCTGCATTCCGCAAAATGTGATTCTAGGCAATGGCCGCTTCCATCTCGAAGCGGCCCGTGACACCATCTTTCGGCACACGACCAATTCCGGACGTTTGCCTACGCTTAAGCGTCGAGGAATCACGAATAGATGATGGCTCCGCAATAAATCGCCGGTTAGCTGCCTTTAACCGTTCGGATTTCGCGGCTATGCTCCGGCCGCTTCGCCGCCGCGGAGCGGCATAGTGAGAATCGGCGTGTAGGTGAGCTTGCCGCCCTCAGGGTGGTGGCTCCACATGAGTGCGACCCCTGCGTGGCGCGTCTCAAGAGGGGGCAGCCCAGAAGAGAGTTCATCGCAAACGCGCTGCAGGTCAGGAGTAATGCCGCATCTTTCGTTTCGCGCCGGATGCGCCCCGCGCACCAGGGTCACGTGCGGCACGAAGGGTTTCTCGCCCACGGGCAATTCCAACCGGGAAAGCTCGCGCATGAGTATCCGCTGCAGACGGAGAAGCCCCACCTCACGAGAGACGCTGCGCCACACAATGCCTCCACTCCGGTGCTCGAAGACGCCAAGCGGCCCAAGCGAGAGGCTCACGGGACCGCATGCATCTGCCGCGACGCCAAGTGCCTCTTTGGCGCGCTGTTCGCCCGAAGTGTCAAGCATCCCAAGGAATGCCAGCGTCAGGTGGATGTTCTCGGTGGGGGTGGGACGTCCGGCGCGAAGCCTGGCAAGCACGCCGTCACGCGTCTGCGCAAGCATTGCCCGCTCGTCTGCTGAGAAGCGCAGCGCAACGAAGAGCCGCTTGGGTGCCTGGGTTGCGCGAGGAAGCCTTAGGGGAGAGCCGTATTCCATGGGGTCTCTAAGATTGTGCTATTTCATTCGATGTGACTATCCTCATGGAGCCTTCCTCGTATGTACGCTGCATGAAGTGAGGCTCATGTGTGAGGCCGAGAGCTCTGCGAATCTTCATTTATGCTCCCCTGGGCTGCCGCTTGATGGATGGGCCCGCGATATGCGGAAAAGTCGGACAGATATCGAAAAAAAGGGTCTTGCAGAACGCAATACGGATAGGTACTATGTCTGAAAACAATATGAAGGACCGAAGTGAAAAAAGCAAAGCCGTCGAAAGGCGGCGGCGCAAAGCTATAGGGCCCTAGCAGACAGCCAGCTGCTTTCCACGCAGAGCTTCCACACGTGGCTTCGTTTTCCTCTGAAAGGCGGAAACTGGATGGACCGGACGGCTATCAGACGCTTTGCAGGCTTGCCTTGCCGCGGCTATGCTCTGCGTAAAATTATTCGGGGGGGGGCGTCCTAGCTGCTCTTCTCCTCGGACTAGCGCTTGCGTGTCCCGTCATTGCGAGGGCGGAGACGCTTCAGACAGTCTCTAACCCAATCGGCTCCACCATGAACGTCTTTGACTACTGGGTTTCCTCCCAGGACGAAGACGACAGCAGGTGGGAGACCATCTGGGGACAGAGTCCCGCAGACCGCGGCATCAATGCTGGCCACAGGCTCAAGTTCCACCGCTATAACAGTGACGTCGGTGCCACCGCTGGGGACCCGAACTACTACCCAAACGGACGCATCGTCACCCAGGGTATCGTCCAGGACACCCTAGGCGCAGACGGGTACCCCGTGCTTTCATCCGCCAATGGCGGGGAATCCCTTGCATATCTCTTCAACCCGAATGTATCGCAGGACGGCAAGGCATCCTACACAGGCGCCACCCACCTCTTCCAGCAGGACGCTGACGGCTACTATTTCTACAACAGCGCCGACAACTGGGCAATGTTCGACAAGGGCTCCAAACGGTTCACGGTCTCCACGCTGCCGGCAGACGCGAGCCACGACCTCGACGGCAGAGACGAGAGCACCTATTACGGCTTCTATCCCTTCGACACGACGATTGCCCCGCAGTACCACAGCACGAGCCACATGGTGAACTGGCGGCCTGGCAACTTCCACAACCACTACTTCGGCGTCACCATGACCACTCCCTTCACGCAGCCCTACGGCGGCGTCGTCGAGAGGGCCGACGGATCTCTGGCACCCATGAAGTTCGAGTTCTCGGGCGATGATGACGTGTGGGTCTACATCGACGGCGTACTCGTGGGAGATCTCGGCGGCATCCACGGCGTGTCGACGCTCGACATCGACTTCAGCACGGGCGAGGTCAAGATCAGCGACGTGGGGACAAGCGGGAGCACGGGCACGTACACCCTGAGGGAGCTCTTCCGGGCAGCGGGGCGCGAGGACTCGGTGGAATGGAGCGGGGACACCTTCGCAGACTACTCCAAGCACTCGATGAACTTCTTCTACTTGGAGCGCGGAAACCAGCTCTCCAACATGAAGATCAAGTACAACCTGGTCGGCGGCGGCTCCATCTCTGCCCAGAAGACGCTCACGTCCGGTGGCTCCAAGGTCAGCCTTCGCCAGGGGCAGTTCCAGTATGAGCTCCGTGGCTACTATGACGGCGATGCGGCGCCTATCATGCCGATCGGCATCCCAAAGCACCGTGTCGCTGCCGATGAGACGGGCTCCGACTACACCTCAGCGACCGTGGGCTGTGCCGAGGACGGGAGCGTCAGCTTTGGCGCCATGCAGCTTGGGGCCCAGAATGCCGGCAAGACCTACCTCTACAGCGTACGCGAGGTGGTGCCAGACGGTGCCACGGACAACGGGGACGGAACCTACACCAAGGACGGTGTCGTGTACGACGGACACGTCCACTACCTCAAGGCCTCGGTCGTCCAGTCCAGCGATGGCAGCTACGGCATTCAGAAGACCTGGTACACGGATGGCGGCTTCTCCGCGGAGGAGGGAAGCGGCGAGAGCTACCACCCCCAGTTCACGAACTCCTATGAGAGCGGCAACAACGTCGACCTCCAGGTGAAGAAGGCGCTCGTCGGAGACACCCTGCAGGATGGCCAGTTCACATTCGTGCTCAGGGACTCGGACGGCAACCAGGTTGGCGTGGCTACGAACGGACCGGATGGCATCGCTCACTTCTCGGTTCCCGGCTTCGTCCCATCGGACTTTGGCTACCAGGACGGCACCATCACACGCACCTACACCATCTCCGAGCAGGTCCCGGATGGGGCCGAGGCCAACGGCGACGGGACCTATACCAAGGACGGCATCGTATACACCTCCGAGCAGGCAAGCGTCATCGTGACGGCCACCTACGACTCGGAGGCCGTGGGTGACCCCATCACCATAACGACGAGCTATGACCAGGGGACGCTTTCGGCGGCATATGACGCCGGTGACCTCGTGGCTAAGGCCTCGGGCATCACGGGCGACGCGACCATCACGGCTGTGACCGAGGGCGCTCCCATGCCCGAAAGAGAGAGCGCAGAGATTGGTGCGGACGGCACGGCGGACTTCGGCAAAGTTGACTTCTCCGCAGCCGCGCCTGGGACCTATACGTACCGCGTGAGTGCTGGAAGCCACATAGCCATACTCGAGGTGACTTCGGGACTGCACGAAACCTCCATCACACCGAAGTTCTCCCAGGGCGATGGCACGCTTTCCGGCATCCTTTCTGCGCAGGTGGAAGGGCTTGGCGGCACAGCTACCGTCACGGCTGCGGCCGGCGCGCCCGTGCCGCAGAAGACATCGGCGCAGGTGGGGGCAGACGGAAGCGTCAGCTTTGGGACGGTCGACTTCTCGTCCGTCGATGCCGGCACCTATGCCTATACCGTCTCGGTTGGCGGCAAGAGTGCCGAGGTGCGCGTGACCGTCTCTAAGGAAACCCATACCGCAGGCGATGTCTCGGGGAGCTATACGCTCACTCATGTGGTCTACGACAGGTATTTCCTTCACGTGACCGTGAACGTGGGAATGCAGTACAACGGTCAGAGACTCGCCCTGTCTCCCTCAGACAACGTGGGGTGGCAGAGAGCGACCGCTGTGGTGACAAACGGCGTGGTGGACTTTGGCTCCGTCGAGTGGTGGGACACCACAAGCGAGTCCCATGACTTCACGATTCGCACCTCGGAGAGCTGGAACTACACCGTTCTCGGGTCGTTCACGGTGGCAGAGCCTTCGCACGGCAGCGGTACCAGCGGAAGCTTCGGGACGCAGGCGACCACGGTGACCACGCTCTCGTCCGAGGCAACACCCTTTGCGGAGGCGACGTCCGATATAACCTCCACCAGCCATGAGGTTGCCGTCGCCGTGGACATCCCCACGATAACCAACCGTTCGGTCGTGCAGGTCCAGGCGACGAAGGTGTGGAATGATGGCGACGCGGATGCATCGCGACACCCAGAGATCACCTTCCATCTCATGCAGTCCGTCGATGGCAGCACACCTGTGAAGGTGGAGGGCCAGGACAGGACCATTGCCGCAGGAGCGACGGGCGACGCGCTCACCGTCGTGTGGAAGAACCTCCCCAAGCGAAACGACGCAGGCCTGGAAATCGCCTACTCCGTCGTCGAGGAGCCTGTCGTCGGCTACTCCTCCGATGTCACGGGTTCCATGGCCGAGGGCTTCACCATCTCCAACACGCCAAGCTACGGCTTCTCACTCCTCAAGAGGGGCGTCTCGGCAGATGGCAAGACCGAGGGAGGCGCCCTCTCAGGCGCAAGGTTCACCGTCAGCTTCATGGACGGCGACTCCCCCCGCTACGTCGCCAAGGACGGCTCAGCTGCGAGCGAGGTGGTCGAGCTGGAGACAGACGAGTCCGGACGCATCCTCGTCCCGAAGAAGCTCGCGCCCAACACCTACACCATAAGGGAGGTGCAGGCCCCGGCTGGCTACCAGCTGCCCAAGGGAGCCATGACCCTCAAGATCAACGGTGACGGTACGGCCGAGTTCACGAGCCTTTCCGGTGCCAAGACCACGATTGGCAGCGTTGGCGGCCAGTTCTCCATCACCGTCACGGATGTGAAGGTGGTCGACAGCCTGCCCCAGACGGGGGGCATGGGAACCCTCCCGCTCTTCCTGGCGGGAATCAGCGCGATAGCTGCCGCAGTCGTGAAGGCTGGCCTCTCCCGGCTCCCGTAGGGCCGTGTGTCGCCATCGGTTGCAGGCTCGCCTCATTCAAGGAAATCCGCCCGGTACGTCCGAGCTTGGATTTTGCAGTACAGCGTTAGGCCTTGAAATGCCCTGCGGGGCAAAGGACAAAGGAGGAAGCATGAGTTACAGAAGGAGCTTGGGGGCATTCTTCAGCGCTGCGGCGCTCATTGCCTCGCTGAGCCCGGCGGTCGCCTTCGCGAAGACCACCGGAACGGGCATCACGGATGTCGATGATGCCACGATCAACGTGACTGGGCTGGAGAAGGGCGACACGGTCACTGCATACCAGGTGTTCGACGCTTATATCGACAGCAACAACGTGCTCAAGTACACGCCGGCTACCGGGTTGCCTGCCGACTATGACACCATCGACGAGCTTGGCGCGCTCACGACGGCCGATGCGCAGAAGGCTGCAGGCGACGCCTACTCGAAGGCCTTCGTAAACGATGGGGCGCACGGCGTTGCCGGTCCGGTGACTGGTAACGCTGGCGAAGACGGCAAGGCTTCGCTTACCCTCGACTCGGGCTACTGGGTGGTCGTCGTCACGTCCACGAGCGGCAAGACGAAGGTCTTCCAGCCTACGACAATCGACGCCAGCCCCGTTGCCGGCACCGATGGCACGTACAAGGCCAAGACGCTCTCGGACCAGGAGATCAAGAACGAGCCAGTCACCGTCAAGAAGGGCGTGGGAGAGAGGTACGAGGAGAAGACCGACGCGTACACGGTGGGCCAGATGGTGCCCTTCAAGGTGACCACCAACGTCCCCAACTACCCGGCAGACTCCAAGGACGCCACATTCACCGTCAGCGACACGCCTTCCGCCGGCCTGGAGATTGACACTGGTTCCATCACGGTGAAGGTCGGGGGCACTGTGGTATGGGAGAACGGCGCAGCCGTGGACGCAAGCGCCTTCAAGGCCGCAACCACAACGCAGGCGACGACTGGCTACACCTTTGACTTCGCCAAGGACTTTGTCCTGGCACACCCTGGTGCCTCTGTCGAGATCACATATAACGCCAAGCTCACCTCTGCGGCCTTCTCGCACGACGAGAATGACGTGACCGGCAACACGGCGAGGGTCACCTTCAACCCCAACCCCTATGACAGCTCCACCGTCACGCCCGACGACAAGACCAAGGTCCAAACCTACGGCTACGTGTTCCCCAAGACCGACAAGGACCAGAACGCCCTCGAGGGTGCGGCCTTCACCCTGTACGACGAGGCCGGCAACGAAATCAAGGACGAGAACGGCAATGCCATCACATCCACTTCCAAGATTGTGAACGGCAAGGCCTACGTCTACTTCGAGGACCTTGGCTCCGGCTCCTACGTGGCCAAGGAGACCACGGTTCCCGCGGGCAAGCAGAAGGCACAGGATGTCAAGTTCACCGTCGACAAGGACACCGCTAAGGCGGACAACCCCGCCACAACCGACATCACGGAGAACAACTACCTGGTCAGCACGAGTAACGTCGTAGACCCCGACCAGCCCATGCTGCCTGTGACCGGCGAGGCGGGCACCGTCGCAATCACCGTCGGTGGCCTCGCGCTTGTCGGGGCCGCATGCGTGGTTGCCTCGCGCGGCCTGAAGCGCTCCAAGTAGGCAGCCGCACATCTTGTTCCACCGTATCGGACATGGATCGAGAGGGCCGGAGGGGGCACCTGCCTCCTCCGGCCCTTCCACGGGGGCCCGACGCAACGTGCGGGCTCTCGTCATTGCCGCGCTGCTCGCCATTGCCGGCATCGCGGCAATCCTCTACCCCTATGCGAGCGACTACCTCGCCCGCAGGGAACAGGAGGCGGTCGGCGAGCGTCAGCAGGATGTCGTCGCCACGGTCTCCGAGCAGGACCTCTCCGCAGAGTGGGAGACCGCCAGAGATTTCAACCAGCGTCAGCTCGAGGGACGCGTGGCCGTGTCGGACCCCTTCGACCCCAACAACGCGACACCTTCCGACGAGGAGTACGCGAAGGTCCTTAACCTTGCGGGCGACGGGGTGATGGGTCAGCTCATCATTCCTTCCATCGGGGTGAACCTCCCCATCTACCATGGGGTCTCGGACGACCAGCTCCTCCGTGGCGTAGGGCATCTACCGACCACCT
This sequence comes from Tractidigestivibacter sp., assembly GCF_057241865.1. Lineage (NCBI taxonomy): Bacteria > Bacillati > Actinomycetota > Coriobacteriia > Coriobacteriales > Atopobiaceae > Tractidigestivibacter > Tractidigestivibacter sp. The sequence goes on along the minus strand of NZ_DBHHPX010000009.1, from coordinate 42,367 downwards.
CGCTGCCGATCGGTGGCGCTTCGACGCACTGCATCCTTGCGGGCCACACCGGCCTTCCCTCCGCCAAGATTCTGGGTGACATAGACAAGCTCAGGGAGGGAGACTGGTTCATCATCCGCGTCCTAGGGGAGGACCACGCCTACCGCGTGACCGGAACCGAGGTTGTGCTTCCCAACGAGACGCAGAGCCTTGTCACACAAGAGGGCAAGGACCTCGTGACGCTCGTCACCTGCACTCCCTACGGCGTGAACACGCACAGGCTCCTCGTGCATGCCGAGCGCTGCGACGCGCCGCAGGAGTGGCTCGACATGCAGGGCCAGGCGAACGACGTCCCCCTTCTCAGCCCTGCCGACGAAGGCGCCCCCATCGTCGTGCTGTCGCTTCTTGGCCTTGGCATAGGTGCGGGCCTTCTCGCCCTGCGCTGGATTGTCACACGCAGGAGGGGGTGCGCACCTTCCTACGTGCCGCGGCATGCCCGCAAGCAGGATTAGGGCCCATCCCCGTGCTTGGATGTGCTGGATCCCTGCGCCGGAGCCCGCTCGAGTCCAAGATGTCCCGCTCCGGGTAGAATGCCCTCAGTCATGTGTACGGCGGCAGGGGAGTCGTCGGCACCCAACGGGAAGGAAGGGCTTATGGTCAATCGCTTCGTCCTCAACACCATCTCGTATCACGGTTCTGGTGCCATCAAGGAGATCCCCGGTGAGCTTTCTCGCCGCGGCCTTACCAAGGTCTTCGTGTGCTCTGACCCCGACCTCGTGAAGTTTGGCGTCACTGCCAAGGTCACCGACCTTCTCGACAAAGCCGGCTTCCCCTATGAGGTCTACTCCGAGATCAAGCCCAACCCCACCATCCAAAACGTCAAGGATGGCGTGGCGGCCATGGCTGACTCCGGTGCAGACTGCATCATCGCCATCGGCGGCGGCTCGTCCATGGACACTGCCAAGGCCATCGGCGTCATCCACGAGAACCCGGAGTTCGCCGACGTGCGCTCGCTCGAGGGGATGGCCGACACGAAGAACCATGCCACCTTCACCATTGCCGTGCCCACTACGGCGGGTACTGCAGCTGAGGTCACGATCAACTACGTGATCACCGATGCCGAGAGGGTCCGCAAGTTCGTGTGCGTCGACACCAATGACATCCCCGAGGTCGCCGTTGTCGACCCGGACATGATGGCTTCGATGCCCGCCGGTCTCACTGCCGCTACCGGCATGGACGCCCTCACCCACGCCATCGAGGGCTACACCACCAAGGGTGCCTGGGAGCTCTCCGACATGTTCCACCTCGAGGCTATCCGCATCATCTCGCACAGCCTGCGTGAGGCCGTGTCCGAGGCAAAGTCCAGGGAGCCGGGCAAGGGCCGTGAGGAGATGGCGCTTGGCCAGTACATCGCCGGCATGGGCTTCTCCAACGTTGGCCTCGGCATCGTCCACTCCATGGCGCACACGCTCTCCGCGCACTACGACGCTCCGCACGGCGTTGCGTGTGCCATGCTTCTACCCGTGTGCATGGAATACAACGCCGACGCCTGCGGTGAGCGCTACCGCCAGATCGGCCGCGTGATGGACGTCGCCGGTTGGGACACCGATCCCATCGATGTCGTGAACAAGAACGTTGTGGCCGCTGTCGCAAGGCTCGGCGAGGACGTTGGCATCCCCAAGACCTGCAAGGGCCTCGTCGAGGCAGACCTCGACCAGCTTGCAGATGACGCTGCGGCTGACGCCTGCTTCCCCGGCACGCCCAAGCCTGCAGACCACGAGACGATCAAGGCCCTGTTCCGCAAGGTCATGGAGTAGCTGGTTGCAATGCGTCCTTCCTGGCCCGGCCGAGGATGCCTTCGGCCGGGCTCTTTTTCCTCGGAGCTCCCGGCCCTTGGCCTTGGGAGCGAGCCTCCTGGAATCTCTGCCGAGCCGTAACTGAGTCGCAGTTTTCTGTCAGCCATAGGCTCGCAGGCTGCCCGTTTCATCCCCTCGGCCTGCCGCTCTGTCTCACGCGAAGGGAACTCCCATGGCGAACATATACGACTACCTCGACCTACGGGGTGACATCACGCTTGCGGAGCGACCGTTCAACGTATGTGACGGCCTGGTCCTCTCGATCCTCTCGTACGTCGACTTCAAGGGAATCGTCCCCGGCGAGGGGGAGGGACCGGTAACTGTCTCGTACGCGTGCGATGCGCTGCTCGACCGTGCAGGCGGCGACGTCTCGCCCTACGTGCGGTCGCTTGCGAAGATTGATGAGCGCTATCTGCGGCTTCTGGGGACTTCCGCGCGCTTTGGGCAGGCGCTCGCCCGCGACTACGCGGACGTCTTCGACCATGACCGCGACCTGCAGTTTGCCGCGCTCACGGTGGAGCTTCCGGGCAAACGGCGCTTCGTTTCCTTTAGGGGGACCGACAACTCGCTCGTTGGCTGGCGCGAGGACTTCATGCTGAGCTTCGAGGTCACGGAGGCACAGCGGCTGGCTGCCGAGTACCTGCTGAGGCAAGCGCGCAAGGCCGATGCCGAGGGCGTAAGGCTCATGGTGGGCGGCCACTCCAAGGGCGGCAACCTCGCGGGCTTCTCGGCAGTGCTTCTGCCCGACGAGCTGCGTCACGTTATCGAGTGCGTCTACTCCAACGACGGTCCGCTCATGGCGCCAGAGGTGGTGCCTCTGAGTTGCCATGACGTGTATGGTGGCCGCAGCGTGCGCATCGTCCCCGCCTACAGCGTGGTGGGCATGCTCTTCGATGACCCCTCGGAACCCAAGACCGTCGTGCGCAGCACCGGCGATGGCGCTCTTCAGCATGACCCCACAACCTGGCAGGTCCATGCGGACCGGATGGACGAGGCAGACGACCTGCTTCCCCAGTGCAAAGTGGTGAACGCCATCTTCGACAAGTGGATGCGCGGGGCCAATCTCGCCGACCGCGAGCTCTTCACGCGGCAGGTCTTCGACGCCTTCGAGGCCGGGGGAGCAACCACCTTTGACGAGGTCGTGGGCAACCCCGCGGGGGCCCAGCGCGTACTGGCGGCATTGAGAGACGCAGACCCGCGCACGAAGGAGCTCATCGGCGAGCTGGTCCAGGTTGCCGCCGGAGAGACGTGGGACGCTGCGGTCGCGTCAGTTGCCAATGCCACACGAGCTGCCCTGAGCGCCGTGGGCGCCATTCTTCCGCAGCACAGGCTTTCTGGCGGGAAGCCCGCGGGCGAGGGAGGCGGGGGAGAGTCCGTCGACGCTGTGCCTCCCGACAAGCCATCGCCAGATTACCCCACGGGTGGTGTCGGGAAGAGCTAGCCCCCTCTCGCTGATGGCCCAATTTGTGTCGCGCCTCCCTTGCATACTCCACGTGACAGATGCTCGTCAGCCCATGCGTCCCCGTGGCACTTTGATGCGCTAAAGTGGTTCCCACGCATGTGACGCTGTAGGTTGGCAAACATCGGTGCGGGAGGTCGTAGATGACGTGGGACAACGCATTTGACGCCGAGGAGCCGCAACGCCTCTGTGAGGCTGTGTGCCTTGTCAGGACGCCGGAGGAGGCCCGCGCCTTTCTCGAAGACCTCCTGAGCCCGCGCGAGCTGTGTGACCTTGCGCAGCGTCTGGAGGTGGCCACGCTCCTACGCTCCGGCAGGTCCTATGTCGACGTCTCAAGTGCTACGGGAGCGTCATCCACCACGGTGAGCCGCGTATCCAAATGCCTAAGGGGCGAGCGGGGAGGCTACCGGCTTGTTCTTGAGCGGCTCGACGGCACAGGCAACGGCGCGGCTCGGGAGAGAGCCGAGAAGGCAGAAGGCGCTGACACGCAGGGGAGACAGGACTAGGGATGCTGCACATCGCGACTACAGTAGAGGAGTTCCTGGCAAGCGCGGAGGTCCGCGCGCGTCTGGAGGAGGGGCTTGCCGCTCGTGGCGCGGCAACCCTTCTTGTCCCGAGCTTCGCAGATCAGCTCGTGGCACAAAAGGAGCTCTCCTCATACCCGACACTCTCCCTTGGCGTGACCGTGACCACTCCTGCCGCATGGACCAAGGAGCGCTGGGAGGTATGGGGCAACGGGACCCATGTGGTCGAGGCCCTCACCAGAACCATTGCCGTCCAGCAGGCAATTTCCCAGGCACCAGAGGGCCGTCGCAGGGGTGTCGCCCTGAACGCCGGAACGGTCAATCTCCTCTCGGCCCTTGTACGCGACGCGTTGCCCTGGCTCCCAATTGATTCTGCGGGAGAGCCGGACGAACTTGCCTGCCATGCGGTCGGCCTCACCGATGCCGAGGTTGGCGTTATGGCGCTTGCCGGGGACTACGCACGCGTCATCCACGAGGCGGGCTACATCGAGCAGTCCGAGGCAATGTCGCAGGTCGTCGATGCCATGGCACGGGGCGTGGCTGGGCCGGGCTGCGTTGTGGCGGCGGGCCTGGGCCAGGAGTCGCGTGCCGTGCGCGAGCTCCTGGTTGACCTTGCCTGCGCGGGTGAGCTTGCCATCGTGGCGCAGTCGGGAAACGATGCGGCGCTGGCTGGGCAGCAGGAAACCGTCGCGCTGGTCGAACGGGGCGTCATTGCGCGTGATGTCGAGGTTGCCCATGAGGGGCCGCAACGCGTGGCCCCTGAGACGCATGCGAGAAGGGTCCCAGAGCTCCAGCGGGTGGTTCGTTCGATCTTTGGCACCGACTCTGACGTTGAACCTACCGGTGCGGTGGAGGTCCTCGCGCCTGCCGGCCCCCTCGCCGAGGCGGAGCTCGTCGCGTCTCGCGTGGTCGAGCTTGCCCAGGCCGGCGCGCACGAGGTGGTCATCGTCGCTGCGGACGCCGAGCGCGCGTGGCGCGAGCTTTCTCCCAAGCTCTTCGCGCGTGGCATAGCCTGCGAGGCAGAGCTGAGCTCCCGCATGGACCAGCTCGAGGCAGGCAGGGCCTTCCTCGAGTTTGCCCAGTCCGTGGCCCAGCTATCCGAGCTTGCGGCATCGTGGCCCGCACCCAAGGACACCCCGGAGGGCGAGCTTGTCATCCTGGGTGACATGGCCTGGTGGCCCCCGTGCAGCCTTGTGGACTTCCTGCGACAGGACATCGCATACGTACCCACCGAGCGCGCCCTCTCCCTCGACAGGGCATGGCGGGGGGACCGCCTGCTCACCCCCGCAGACGTCCTTGCCGCGCTCCAAAACCCCAGGGCCACGAGCGCACCCGTGGCCGCGGCCACGCGTGAGCTCCTCCTGCGTGGGCGCATGGGCTCTGCGGCATCAAGGCTTCTTGCGCCCTACCTGCAGGCCGGCGAGTCCGCCCCGGCAGACCTTGTCCCCGATGAGGCCGGCCTCGAGCTTGCCCCCATCGCCCCAGAGCACAACCGTCTGGCGGACGCCCGAGCCATCGCCATTCTGGAGGGGGTCTTGGCAATCGCGGGCACGCTCAAGGAGCTGGGGGTTACGGCAGATCCCAACGTGCCAGATCACGTTTCCCTCTCCAAGCTGGTAGAGCTCTGCGAGCAGGCCATGTCCCAGACGAGTGTCGTCGTGCGTCCGGGCGCTTGGACAAGAGACGGCGCCTGCCGATGCAGGATATGCGACCGCGCTCGTGCCGCCGGATTGGTGCCCCTCTCGGCAGACGCGCTCATCTCGTGCTCCATGACTTCCACCGAGTGGCCCATCGGCACCGGAGACGATGTTCTCTCGGCACTTCTCGTGCGCCTGAGCATCGAGCCCCAAAGAGACCCTGCGGCCCGCGAGCGCTCGACCTTCTGGCGCATGCTGCGCGTGCCCCGCGAGCGTGTAGTAGTGGAGCGCTGTGGCGTTGACGCCGCGGGCAGTACCTGTTATCCAGCCGTCATGCTCACCGAGCTCCTCTCATGCTATGGGGGAGATGGCACCGGGAAGGACAAGGGCCTTGTGGTGCGCTCGCTGGGTGAGAACCAGGCAGACGCCAACCTGAGCACGGGAGGGCTCGGCATGGCCGCTGCCGGCACCAGCAATCCCTCTCCCGCTGGCATCATCTCCGGCGCCAACGCTGCACTCGTGGTAGTCCCGCCCACAGGCAGGGCCGATCTTGTCGAGGGAAAGCCGCTCCTCTCGGCCTCGCAGATCGAATCGTATCTCGAGTGCCCCTACAAGTGGTTCAGCCTGCGGCGCCTGCACCTGCAGGACTCCGATGCCGGCTTTGGCCCCATGGAGATGGGTACCTTTGCGCACCGCGTGCTCGAGGTCACCCACTTGCGGCTTCTTGCCGAGGCGCGCGAGCGCGTGGGCGTAGCCGAGGGGGAGCATCTCGACCCCTGGGTCATGCTGCCCGGATCCCGCGTGCTCGAGGGCGATCCAGAGGGTCTTGCCCATGCGCACGAGGTGCTTCTCGCCGAGCTTGAGGAGCACCTGCACCACCAGAGCCTACGACAGGGCAAGCGCAGTCGCTACCAGGCATTCGTTCCGCACACCTCCGCAGACGAAGGACAGCTTGCGCAGTTGCGGCGCGACCTTACGAGCGCGCTCGACTACGAGGCGGGCCTCTTTGTGGGCTATGAGCCGCGCTTCTTCGAGTGGGACTTTGGCACGCAGGACGAGCCGGTGGAGTATGCGGGCGCCTGGATCTGCGGCACCATCGACCGCGTGGACATCGACGCCCACCAGCAGGCGGTGGTCATCGACTACAAGCACAAGGCCCCCAGCGGCTTTGCCAGGGAATACGGCGTAACCCCCGTGCATGTGGGGGATGCACCCAGCGGTGGGACGGACGAGCAGCGCGTGGCCCCCTACGGGCTTCCGCGCCGCGTACAGTCACTCATCTACGGTCAGGTAGTGCGCCACATGCACCCGGAGCTCAAGGTGAGGGCGGCGGTGTATTTGGGAACCCGCGGAAGCCATGCCGTGGGCGGGGCCATCCTCGACGACTCGCTCGACCGCGTGCTGGGAAGCCATGCCCCCCTGAGAAGGGACTCCCTTGATGCCTATGCGGTTGGCAGCAGCAATTCCTACGGCATCGAGGACGAGTACGGCATGGAAGCATTTCTCGACGCCACCGAGGCGGCGATTGCCGAGAAGGTCGCGCAGCTCCTCGACGGAGACGTCGAGGCAGACCCGCTTGATGCCGCCGCATGCTCCTACTGCCCGGTGTTGAACTGCGAGAGGAGGCTCTCCTAATGGCAGGCATAGACCTCTCAACCCTGAACGAGCGGCAGCTCCAGATCGTCTCGACGCTCGATCGCCCCGTCTTTGTCGAGGCGGGAGCCGGCTCCGGCAAAACCTTCACCCTCACGCGCAGGATAGCATGGGCCCTCTCGCCCGGCTCCGGCAAGGATGGCGGCCCCTTTGCAGACAGCCTCGACCAGGTTTTGGTCATCACCTTCACCGACGCTGCCGCACGTGAGATCAAGGAGCGCGTCCGCTCGACGCTGCGCCAGGCGGGCATGCGCGAGCAGGCCCTCATGGTGGACTCGGCGTGGATCAGCACCATCCATGGGATGTGTTCGCGCATCCTGAGGCGCCATGCGCTTGACTTGGGGATAGACCCATCGTTCAAGGTCGCAGGCACCAACGAGGCGCTGGCCCTTGTCGAGCAGGCAACGGAGGAGGTCGTGGGATCGGCAAGCCACGACCGTGCCAGTCCGGTGCTCGGGCGCGCGTTCGAGGAATACGGCTACGGTACTCTCAGTGGGTCCAGGCCCTACGGCATGGTGGCCATGGTCTCGGATGTGGTTGGGGCTGCCCACTCCGCCCCGGACGGCTTCGACTCGCTTCTCTCCGTGGGAGAGCCGGACGTCGAGGGCTCGATCTTGCGATTGAGGGAGGCCATCGGCACGATAGGCGCGCAGCCCGGCATCTCGCGCACGGCACGGGATACGGCCATGGGGAGCCTGGGGTCGCTCGACGCGTTCCTCTCGGCCCCTCCGGGCGAGCGCACCCCGGAAGCGGCCCAGACTGCGCTCGGAGGCGTAAAGGTCCCTGACGTGCGGGCAAAGGGGATGAGGGAGTTTGTCCTCGAGGCGCGCCGTGCCCTGGGGGAGGCAAGGCTCGAGGTTGCGCTTGCGGGCAATGCGCCGCTGGCGGATGCCCTTATCGACCTGGCGCGTCGGGTAGACGATCGCGCCCTTGGGCTCAAGCGCGAGAAGTCGGTCCTCGACAACGACGACCTCATCTCTCTGGCCTTGCATGCCGTGCGCGACAACCCCGTTGTGGCCTCCGACTATCGTGGGCGCTTCAGGCTCGTGATGGTCGACGAGTCACAGGACACCGATGCCAGGCAGCTTGAGCTCATCACGCTTCTTTCTGGTGACGGTGCGAGCCATCTCACCACGGTGGGCGACGCCCAGCAGAGCATCTATCGCTTCCGTGGCGCAGACGTGGGAGTGTTCCGCGCGCGTGGCGTGGAGGTCCCGCAGGAAGACCACGTGCGCCTGGACGTCAACTACCGCAGCCACGCAGACGTCCTCTCGTTCGTGGATGCCGTGTGCGGTGGCCCCAGCGGTGTGGTCAATGGCTTCATGCATCTGGAGCCCAATCCCACGCGCGCGGACGGCTACCGCGCCCGCCCCCTGCCGCGCGTGGACGTCGAGGTGACGCTTGCCAAATGGGGTGTGTCGGCGCTTGCCTCCGCAACGTGCGCAGCCCAGATAGCCGATCGTCTCGCTGCCTATGCGGCGGCGGGCCAGAGCCCGTCAGACATGGCACTGCTCCTTGGCGCAACTGGCAATGCAGGGCTCTATATCGATGCCCTTCGCTCGCATGGGCTTGAGTGTGTGGTCACAGGGGGCTCGACCTTCACGAAAACCGACGAGGCCAAGGTCATGGCCGCGCTGCTCCATACCCTGGCCAACCCCCATGACACCCAGTCCGGCCTCTTCCCGCTCCTCGCCTCGCCCATGTTCGAGCTTGACGCCAACGACTTCGTGCAGCTGGGAACGCGCAGGCAAGACATGGTCGACGCTCCCGCCAAGCGAGCCATAGACCGGGGAATCCAGACCTTGGATCTCTATGGCGGGGCCGAGCCATCTCCCAGGCTCAAGGCGGCGCACGATGTTCTCGCCCGTGCCCGGCTGGCGCTGCGCAAGCACCCCGTGGCAGACGTCTGCCTGCAGGTGGTGCGGGAGTCCGGGTGGCTGCGCCGCCTGGAGGCTGCTGGCACAGACGGCCTTGCCCAGGAGGCAAACGTCCTTGCCGCGGTGCGCTACATCCGCGAGCTTACGCAGGACCTGGGCCTTGGTCCGGCGCGTGCCGCCACCGAGTTCGACATCTGGCTCAAGGCCTCCAAGGTACCCCCGGCATCGCTTGCCGGTGGCACGTCCAACCAGGTGCAGATCATGACCGTACACGCATCCAAGGGCCTCGAGTTTCCCGTCGTGGCCATCGCGGAGTGCTGGAGGGGTCCCGGCTCCTCGGGCCCTGTGGTCACGGGATGCGTGGACGAGCGCCGACGCGGCGTTGTCGTGAAGCCCAAGGGGCTCAAAGTGCCCAAGGACCTCACTGCCGGTGAGAACCCCCACAGCATGGCGGAGTGGCTCCTCTCGCTTTCTGAGAAAAGCGTAGAGCAAGAGGCTGCCGAGAAGACCCGCCTGCTCTACGTGGCGCTCACCCGTGCGCGCGAGGCGGTGGTCTTGGGCGTGGGCGTGAAGCTGTCCTCGAGCGGCCCCTCCCCGGAACTCGCCGCAGGCGCCCTCGAGGCGATTCTGGGGACGGCGACCCCAGCCCCGGGCGAGAGCCCCTTCGAGTACGGTGGCAGCGAGCCTGGACGTCTTCGCTGCGTCTCGCTCAAGCCCTGCGAGACGGGCTCGGGGAAGGGCGCCACGCTCGACTCGGCCGGCAGCTTCTTTGACGGCACGCTTGCGACCACGGACGAGGTCACAGGCATAGGTGCCACCGTCGAGGCGCCGGAGCCCCCGGGCTTCTCGCTTGTCTTGCCGGATCCGGACCCCGCGGCTCCCGCCACAGGCATGTGGCGTCCGCGTGCGGGCGTCTTTAGCTACTCGAGCGTACACGAGCAGCTGCCTGGGGACTTCTCTGCTACACGTATGGTTGCGCACGATGGTGAGGGGCCCGCCACCACGGGCACCTCCGCCCTTCCCACGCGCCCCAAACGCGAGGCAGAGCGGGAGGGCGCTCCCGTGGTGGGGGATGCCGACAAGGCCACGGGACTGGGCTCCGCCTTCCACGGGCTTGCCCAGGCAATGGTCGAGACCGGCCGTTTCCCAGAACCTGGGCGCATTGCGGCTGCAAAGCGCCTCTGGCACCTTTCTGAGAGGGCTTCCGCCCGGCTCGACGAGGCCCTTGCGCGCTGGTGGGGCTCGGATGTGCGCCAGGAGGCACTCTCGCATGCGCTCGTGCGTGCGGAGGTTCCCTTCTTCAGGCGCGTGGACTCCGCCTACGGAGGCTACGTCGAGGGCGCCATCGACCTTCTCGCCACAGACCCCGGCTCTGACCATGCATTTCTCGTGGACTACAAGACGGGCGACCGCGGGCTGGGCGCGCAGGCCCTCTCCCAGCGCCACGAGATGCAGGCCAACTTCTACGCGTACGTCCTCATGGGGCTCGGCTTCTCGTCGGTGAGCTGTCGCTTTGCGTGCGTGGAGCTCGAGCGTCCCGACGTGCCCGGCGAGCCCGTGGTCGTGTCCTACGAGTTCGACGAAGGGCATCCCCCACGCATGGGGTAGCGCACCAAGGCGCGAGCTGCCAAACCGAACAGCGTGTGGAGCCTCTGCTTCATTTCTACCTGCAGGAACGTCATAGCTACAGGTCAGATGGGGTATAGGCCAAGGCCTTCCACACGGGGGTTCTGCTATGCTTTGCCCAACAGCTACGCGTCGCCAGCATGGAGAACACATGGCATTCGTTCACCTACACAACCACTCGGACTTCTCGATTCTCGATGGAGCAACGCCCATCCCTAGCATGGTCAAGCGTGCCGTCGACGAGGGGATGCCTGCCGTTGCCCTCACAGACCATGGCTACATGTTTGGCATCCCCAACCTCGACCTGGAGTGCCGCAAGTACAACGACGTCCAAGCCAACATGAAGCAGTGGCGCCACGACGTCGAGTGCTTCGGGAAGGGTTGGGGGCTTGAGGAGCCAGATCCTGACGCAGACGAGGCAGGCTACTTCGACCGCGTCCATGACCAGTGGGCAAGCGACGTTGCGGTGTGGGAGTCATCTGGCCATGACCTAGCCGCGGTCCAGGCAAACCGCCCGCGCCTCAAGGTGAAGCCCATCTTTGGCTGCGAGGCCTACTTCATCGCCGATGACTGCATCGAGCGCGGCACCAAGCAGCGTCGCTACCACCTCATCCTTCTCGCCAAGAACGAGACGGGCTACCACAACCTCGTGAAGTGCATGTCCAAGGCTGCAGGCCACGAGATGATGTACTACCGTCCGCGCACCACGCTCAGCATGCTCAAGGAGTACCACGAGGGTCTCATCTGCCAGAGCGCCTGCGTGCAGGGCATCATTCCCCAGCGTGTCATTGATGGCGACTTTGACGGCGCGCGCAGGTGGGCCGAGACCTTCCACGACATCTTTGGCGATGACTTCTACATCGAGATCCAGGACCACGACCTTACCTTCCGCAACGGCTGGAACGATCGCAAGCTCGACGAATACCTGGTCAAGATGGCACACGAGATGGGCGTCAAGGTGGTCGCCACCAACGACTTTCACTACCTCACGCGCGAGGACGCGTCTACGCAGGACATCCTCTCGTGCATTGGCAAGGCCACAACGCTCGATGACCCCAACCGCATGCGCATGGAGAGCCTTGAGTTCTACATGAAGTCCGAGGAGGAAATGCGCGCACTCTTCTCCTGGTGCCCCGAGGCCTGCGACACCACGCTCGAGATCGCCGACAAGTGCAACTACGAGCTTGACTGGACCCACATGTACCTGCCCGAGTACCCTGGCCTTCGCCCGGGGGAGACCGCAGACGAGCGCTTCCGCGAGGAGTGCGAGAAGGGCCTCGCCAAGCGCTACGGCGATAACTGGCGTGACCTCACGATTGGCGGTTGGAACGTGCGTGACCGCTTCGAGCACGAGTACAAGGTCATCACCGAGAAGGGCTTCGCGAACTACTTCCTCATCGTGCAGGACTACGTCCAGTGGGCCAAGGACAATGGCATCGGCGTGGGCCCGGGTCGCGGTTCGGCGGCCGGCGCCATCGTTGCGTATGCCATGAACATCACGAACTTCGACCCGCTCGAAAACGGCCTCATGTTCGAGAGGTTCCTCTCGACCCAGCGCTCCGAGATGCCCGATATCGATATGGACTTCGACGATGAGCACCTGCAGGACGTTCTGCAGCACGTGCGCGACGTCTACGGCGAGGACCACGTCTGCAAGGTCATCACCTACTCGACCATCAAGGCCAAGCAGGCCATCAACGATGCCAACCGAGTCCTGGGCTTTCCCGTCTACAAGGGCCAGCAGCTCTCGAAGATGCTCTCGAACGACCCAAAGCTCCAGCTTGCCAACGCCCTTCACAAGAACGAGAGGAAGCCCGACCAGTACTCGCCCGACTTCGAGGACGCCTACAACAAGGATTCCGACGCCCGCCGCATCATCGACGCCGCCCTCTCCATCGAGGGCTTCATGCGTGGCGAGGGCGTGCACGCCTGCGCCACGCTCATCGCGCCTACACCCGTAACCGACCACGTTCCCACCAAGCTCGACACTAAGGGCAACGTCACCATCACTCAGTACGAGGGCCACTCCGTCGCGGACATGGGCCTGCTCAAGATGGACTTTCTCGGCCTGCGCACGCTCACGGTCATCAACAAGGCACTTGCCAACATTCGTCACTCATACCCCAACGCCGCAGACATCGACCGCATGCCGCCTGCGGTTCGTGCCTGCATCAAGCCAGGGGCTACCTGCGTCGACATCGACGTGGACAAGGTCGACTTCTCCGACCCCAAGATCTACGAGCTTTTGGGCAAGGGACACACGGCAGGCGTCTTCCAGGTCGAGTCTGCGGGCATGACCGCCACGATCAAGAACATGCAGCCCGACGCATACAAGCAGATCGTCGCCCTTATCGCCCTCTACCGCCCGGGCCCTCTGGGTGCCGGCATGGTCGACAGCTACATCAAGCGCATGCATGGCCAGGAGAGGATCTCGTACTACGACGAACGTCTGAAGCCCATCCTGGAGGAGACCTACGGCACCATGGTCTACCAGGAGCAGGTCATGCAGATTTCGATGAAGATGTCGGGGTTCACGGCTGGCGAGTCTGACTCGCGCATGCGCAAGCCGGTGGCCAAGAAAAAGATCAAGATGCTTACCGACCAAGTCTTCCACTGGGAGGGCAACGGCGCGGACGAGACGATCTACGACCACTGGATGAACGGCGCCGAGGCCAACGGCTACAAGCGCGAGGTGGCGCAGGAAATCTGGGAGAATGTCCTCGAGTTTGCCTCCTATGCCTTCAACAAGTCGCACTCCGCCGGCTATGCCATCCTAGTTATGCAGACCGCCTGGTTGAAAGCCTACTTCCCGCGCGAGTACATGGCGTCGGTCCTCACCTCCTACATGGGCAAGACCGACAAGATCGTGCACTACGTCACGAGCTGCCGTCGCGAGGGCATCCAGATCCTGCCGCCCGACATCAACGAGTCCGGCAAGGACTTCACGGCAACCGCGGAAGGCGTCCGCTTTGGCTTCGCTGGCATCCGTGGCGTGGGCGAAGGCGTGGGCGAGTGCGTCATGGCCGAGCGTGATGCCCATGGCCCCTTCAAGAACCTCCACGACTTCTGCGAGCGCGTGGACGGCTCCCAGGCTAACCGACGCGTGGTCGAGTCCCTCATCAAGGCGGGTGCCTTCGACTCCACGGGATACACCCGCATGCAGCTCATGCACTTCGTCGACAAGAACAACCCCGAGAACATCATCGACGCTGCGGCTCGTCGCCAGAAGGAGCGTGCGGTGGGGCAGTTCTCGATGTTCGACATGTTTGGCGACATAGCGGGCTCGGGCTTCCAGGACGAGGTTCCCGCACCCGATGGCGTGGAATGGGACCGTCACATCAAGCTTGCGCAGGAGCATGACGTCTTGGGCATCTACGTCTCCGACCACCCGTTGCGTCCGTACGCGTACGCGCTGGCCAAGGCACGCGACTACACCATCGCAGACCTCTCGGTCTCCGAGGAGTACACCGACCCTGAGACCGGTGCCACCATGGAGCGCTTCAAGGTTTCCGAGGACAAGCCCATCCACCTTGCCGGCATGGCCACGTCAGTCCAGAAAAAGACCACCAAGAAGGGCGACGCCATGGCCATCGTCACCCTTGAGGACATGGAGGCCGAGACCACGCTGGTGGTATTTCCCAAGGCCTACAAGGAGTGTGCTGCCACACTTGCCGGTGAGGTTGACCCCGAGACCGGCGAGAGAACCGGTGACATCTTTATCAAGGTTACGGGGCGCCTGGAGCGTGGCGACCGCGGAGACCAGCTGATCTGCTCTTCCATCGAGCCGCTCGAGCTTAACGACAAGACCAACCGACCCAAGGTCCTCGAGATAAACATGCCGGCCAACCTTCTCACGCGCGGTCGCATGGACAACCTCGGCGAGATCCTCGGGCGCTATCCTGGTCTCGATCGCGTTGAGCTGCGCGTGGAGAGTGCGTCGGGTGATGTCATGCGCATGGAGCTTCCCACACGCATCGACGCGCACAACATGGTCCTCATGACCGAGATCATCGACCTTGTCGGCAGATCGGGCCACGTGAAGGTGGCGTAACGGCAGCCTCCAGCCTTTGGCCGCAGACGCACCTTGGGCCCTCGGGGCATGCCCGCTCCATGTTGTGCGTGTCTAATATGTAGGTTTAAAAATAACATTTAACGCATGCATGGATTGCCATGCGATTGGAGAAAATACAAGCAGCAGCGGCCCCTAATGTGGTCGCATACACTGGCGTCGACTTTGCAAGACGTCAAGACTAGGAGAGGATGCCATATGGCGGACGTCAAGATCTATCGCTGCAAGCACTGTGGCAATATCGTCGTTAAGGTTGTCGATGGCGGCCCCACGCCCGTGTGCTGCGGCGAGCCCATGGAGGAGCTCGTCGCCAACACCACCGACGCGGCTGTTGAGAAGCACGTTCCCGCCCTGACCGTCGAGGGCGACCGCCTTGTTGTACGCATTGGCTCCGTCGAGCACCCCATGACCGAGGAGCACTACATCGAGTGGCTGATCTTCGCCGATGATGACAAGGTCGTCATCCGCTACCTCAAGCCGGGCGATGCACCCGAGGCTCGTTTCCACCTCGGTGAGAGCAAGAAGGCTACCGTTTATGCGTACTGCAACCTCCATGGCCTTTGGAAGGCCGAGCTCTAGGGCTCATACGTAACCTTCAATCGGCAAGGCTTGTCGTGCCGCCTCGGCAGCGCCGGGGCGGCACGCTTATCTCTGTGCGCTATGAGCAAGCAGAGCGGGGATACAATCAACAGCAGGTTTGTCAGGCAGGGGGAAGGCTTAAGCATGAAAATCGCGGTTGCCCAGATGAGGACCACGGCAGGCGAGCTCGAGCGTACGGCAGAGCGCATGGTTGAACTTGCGAAGCGAGCTGCGGGCGAAGGAGCGCAGCTTGTGGTGTTTCCGGCGGCAGCCCTCCTGGGCACCTGGCCCATTGATCCACCCAGCCAGGAGGGGCTTCTGCTCGACCTTGCAGAGGCCCTGGTTAAGATTTCCGAGGAGGCTCCGTGCCCCTGCATCGTGCCGGTCCTCTCAGATGCCGATGGAGCCCCTGCCCCCGAGGCCATCCTCGTGCACGACGGCGAGCTTACGCCGCTCAAACTCTCGGCGCTTCTACGCTCGTCTGCGGTGCTCCGGGCGGGGCAGCACTCAGATGATGCCCAGGAGGATGTAGACGGGCCCCAGCCAGACCTCCCCGTCTTCGAGCTGGGTGGTGTCCACTTTGGGCTTGCCTTCTCCTTTGATGACCTCAACGACTTCGACGACTATGACTTTGACGTCGATGTGGTGCTCTACCTCGACGGCTATGGGTTTGCCATGGATGACCCGTCGTCTGCCATGGGCGCCTCGGTGGCCGAGGGTCGCTTCATGGATGACGCCGCGGCAACTGGCGCCTGGATTGTGGGCGTAGGGTCGCTCGGAACCTACGGCATGCAGGTGTTTACCGGATCGAGCTTTGTCCTCACGCCCTTGGGCGAGCTTGCTGCGCAGTCGCCTTCCTTCGAGGAGGACTTGCTTATCGCAGATGTTGACCCAGGCCTCGATGAGCCCTTGGAGCATCCGCTTAACCCTGAGGTCTACGACCGCCCGCTCATCGCCTGGAACGCGCTTGCGCAGGGGCTTTCCGAGTCCCTCTCGCAGATGGGCTTTACCCAGGCAGCCGTGCTGGTGGATGGCACGCTTGACTCCTGCGCCGTGGCGACTCTGGCCACCGATGCCCTTGGCCCCACCAACGTCCACGCACTGCTCGTGACCGGCTCCAGCGACGGGCTCGATGCATCTGCGCGCGAGCTTGTCGAGAACCTCAGGCTACCTGTCCGAGAGCTTCCGATGGCTGCCCTCTCGCCCGACCGGGCCCTTGCGCAAGACCTTGCGCAGGCGCATCTTGTCGCGCTGGCGCGTGAGGAGGGCGCCATGCCCCTCTCGAACCTCGACAAGACGGCGCTCGCGCTTGAGGTTGCGCCCGGCTCCCTCATGCCTGCGGGGCTTGCGCCCTTGGGCGACATCTACCGCTATGCCGTGCTCGAGCTTGTGCACATGAGAAACACCATCTCACCGGTCGTCTCGCGCACTGCTCGCCACGCTTTTGAAGTCCCATCCATCCCCGGCATCGAGGGATGCGGGCCTACGCCTGAGTCTCGTCTCGACTTTGTCGACTACGTGCTCGCGAGCAGCCTTGAGTGGGGCCGCCCCCTCTCTGACATTGCCGAGGACGGCGGACATCCCCAGGTGGTTGCGGCCATTCTCGACCGCCTTGCCTCGTGCGAGCCAGCACGCATGGCTTGTGGACCCGTGATCGTCGCATCGTCTCGCACGCTGGAGGACGTCCCGTGGCCGCTTGGCATGGTGTGGCGCGATCACGCTCGAACCAGGGCGGAGCGCACGGGCGAGGGCATCGGTGGCACCATCTCCCTGGGGGATGACCTGGACCAGGCAATTGCGCAGGCCGTGCAGGAGGCCGTGGGCGTACCGGCGGTTCCGGATGCTGAGCCCGACGCTCGTGAGGGGGGAAGCGCTGCCCCCGCCGCACCCCGGGATCGCGAGCGTGATATGCGTGAGGTCCTCAATCTCCTGCGAGACCTCTCGCTCACGGGTGGGCTTGCCGTCGACCAGTCGGAAGCCCGTGGCGGAAGGCATGGCCAGGGAGGTCGGCCCGGACCAGGCGGGATGCCAGCAGACGGCTCAATGTGGAGTCCCTTCTCGGAGAACTAAGCCCGTCTCCTCCGCATGCGCATGGTATGCTAGAATAGAACGAACGTTCTAACAACCGCCATGCGCAGGAGGAGGTACCTCGCGTGATCATCCTGGGAATCGATCCTGGCCTTGCCAACACGGGCTGGGGTGTGGTCGAGACGCGCGGCCCCGTGTGCAGGACACGCGCCTACGGCTGCATCTCAACCTCCTCATCGGAGTCCATCGACCGTCGCCTGGGCAAGATCCACGAGGGCATCTCCCAAGCAATCCAGGCCTATGCCCCAAGCCAGCTTGCCATCGAGAAGATCTTCTTTGGCGAGAACTCGCGCTCCGCGCTTGCAACGGCGCATGCCCGCGGCGCTGCGCTGGTGGCTGCGGCAGAGGCCGGTTTGGAACTTGGCGAGTACACTCCCATGCAGATCAAGCAGGCGGTCGTAGGCACTGGCTCTGCCGACAAGCGGCAGGTCATCTTCATGGTGAGAAATGTCCTGGCCCTTGACCACGACCCCCGTCCAGACCACTGCGCGGATGCCCTTGCTGCAGCCATCTGCCACGCCAACCTCGCGCGTACGCAGCGGCTTACGCGCGAGGGCGCTACGGTGCAGGTCTTTGAGCAGGAGAAGGCCCAGGAGGCACTTGACGCCGTCAGGGCCCGCAGCGTCACGGCAGCAGCCACGGCGGCCCGCCTTGCGGGAGCCCGCGGCGAGGGGTCGCCAATCGGACATGTGAGACAGAGTAGGAGGAACACCCAATGATTGTGCAGCTCACGGGCACCCTTGTCGAGGTGCTTCCCACCCATGTGGTTATCGATGTGGGCGGCGTTGGCTATGAGCTTGGCACCTCTGCAACAACCGCGGCATCGCTGCCGACGGTGGGAGAGGCCGGCGTCACCGTGCTCACGCGCATGCTCGTCAAGGAGAACTCGGTCGAGCTCTACGGCTTTGCCACGCGCGAGGAGCGCGCGGTGTTTGACAGGCTCGTGGCCGTCTCCGGCGTGGGGCCAAAGCTCGCCTTGGCAGTCCTCTCCACGTTTTCTCCGGCAACGCTTGCGACCATCGTCACCCTGCAAGACGAGGAGCGCATGGCGCAGGTCCCGGGGGTCGGTCGCAAGAAGGCGCAGCGCCTCCTCGTCGAGCTGCAGGACGTCTTTGCCAAGGACGCCACGCTTCGCGGCCTGGTGGGCATGAGCGAGCCCTCGCCGCGGCAGCCCAGGGTCCCGGATACGGCCGCATCTGCCTCAGAGGAGGCGACCGCGGCGCTTCTCTCCATGGGCTTCTCAGCACAGGAGGCACAGCTCGCGCTGGATGGGCATGAGGATGCGGGTGCCGTGACGGTCGAGAGGGCCATTCAGTTTGCGCTCAAGAGGCTTGGAGGCAGCCTGTGACGTGGGAGGCACAAGAGGAAGATCTCTTTGGTGGCGTTGCTGGCAAAGGCAACACCCATGGTGGCCCACGTCCGGTGACGGGCGAACTCACGGTCGACGACCTTGATGTCGATCGGAGCCTTCGCCCCACAACGCTCGACGAGTACTGCGGACAGGAGCGGGTCCGCGACAATCTCCGTGTGCTTATCGCCGCTGCCAAGAATCGTCATGAGACACTCGACCACGTGCTCTTCTCGGGCCCTCCGGGGCTTGGCAAGACTACGCTCGCAAATGTCGTCGCCAACGAGATGGGAGCCCGCCTGCGCACCACCTCGGGGCCGGCTATTGCGCGTACGGGAGACCTTGCCGCCATTCTCACCAACTTAGAGGAGGGTGATGTCCTCTTCGTGGATGAGATTCACCGCCTCAACCACCAGGTCGAGGAGGTACTCTATCCAGCCATGGAGGACTTCTTCCTCGATATCGTGATAGGCAAGGGTCCAGCGGCCCGCTCGATACGCCTTGATGTGCCCCACTTCACGCTCGTCGGCGCAACCACGCGCACGGGTCTTCTCACCGGTCCCCTACGTGACCGCTTTGGCATCTCGTATCGGCTGGACTACTACACCGTCGACGAGCTCGAGCGCATCGTGCGGCGCTCGGCCGCCATCCTTGGGGTGGATATTGATCATCAGGGCGCCGCCGAGATTGCCTCGCGCTCGCGTGGCACGCCTCGCCTTGCCAACCGCCTGCTCAAGCGCGTGCGCGACTATGCCCAGGTAAGGGCTGGTGGCGTCATCACGTGGGAGGTCGCTGCCGAGGCGCTCTCGTTCTTCGAGATCGACGAGATGGGCCTCGATTGGATGGACAAGAAGATTCTCACCGCGCTCACGAGCACGTTTAGGGGTCGCCCTGTCGGACTTACGACCATCGCCTCAGCGGTGGGCGAAGACCCATCTACCCTCGAGGACGTCTACGAGCCCTATCTTCTGCAGCGGGGCCTCATCGTGCGCACCCCGCAGGGTCGCCAGGCAACCCCTGCTGCGTTTGAGCACCTCGGTGCGCCCCTGCCCCCTCAGCGCTAGTGTGGGGCAGTGGTGCAGTTCCCACGGTGTCGACGCAGTTTCTCTTTCGAGCCGTGTCCCTGTGTGCGGCGCGGGTATCATGTTCGCGACAGCGAGCGCAGGGAGGAGCACCACCATGCTTGAGAGGGACTACATCACAGAGATCATCTTGCAGTTTGTCAAGGCAGTCACCAGAGCGCTCAGGCTTGCCGTTGAAAAGGGTGACGCGGCGTCCTGCCAGGCAGTGGAGCAGCAGGTGGCCGATCTCATCGATCTCGACGTGCAGACCACCATGGCCCTCTCGCCAGACTCTCTCGTCACGATGCTTCTTCTTTCAGGTATGGGTGACTCACTGGCGGTGTACGTCTGCTATGCGCTCGATCGCCTTTCCCGCGTGTACGGGGCCAATGGCAACAATGACCTTGCTGGTCTTCGACACCTGCAGGCTCAAGCCGTTGCAGAGAGCTTTGACTGCGACCTCGCAACGCCTCCGGCGGAGCTTTCCGACCTCGACGTAGAGCTTTTTGGGACTGCGGAGAAGGACGAATAGCCATCATTCTGAAGGCTGTTTGCCGTTGAGATGTTCGACTTCTCTCAGCGGCATGACATTGATTGAACATTCACCTTACCTTTGGCATACTGAAGCTTAATAAAAGCTTGGGTATGTCGGAGGTCCCATGGCGCTCTCAAGAAGTATGTTCAAGGTCTTTGTCGCTCTCGCGCAGTCTGACGCCCGCATGACGCAGCGTCAGTTGAGCGCCGCCTCGGGGCTCTCCCTGGGAACCGTAAACTCGATTCTGCGTGCTGCCGAGGAGGCGGGGCTTGTCGAGGGCGGCCTCCTCACCATCGATGGTCTCAAGGCACTGGGGCCCTACGAGGTGGGCAACGCCATCATCATGGCCGCGGGCCTCTCCTCTCGTTTTGCTCCCATCTCCTACGAGAGGCCTAAAGGGCTCCTGCGCGTTCGCGGCGAGGTTCTCATAGAGCGCCAGATCCGTCAACTTCAGGAGGCAGGTGTCACTGATATCACCGTTGTGGTTGGCTATAAGAAGGAGTATTTCTTCTACCTTGCAAGCAAGTTTGGCGTGCGCATCAAGGTTAACCCGCAGTACGCCACGAGGAACAACAACTACACCCTCTGGCTCGTGCGCGACCGACTCGACAACACCTACGTGTGCTCGTCGGATGACTACTTTGAAAAGAATCCCTTTGAGCACTACGTCTATGAGGCCTACTATGCCACGCAATACGTGAGTGGCGCGACTGACGAGTGGTGCGTAACGACAGGCCCGGCAGGGCGCATCACTGATGTGACCGTGGGCGGCTCTGACGCTTGGGCAATGCTTGGACATGCATACTTCGACAGGGCGTTCTCCACAGGGTTTGTCCCCCTGCTGGATGACGCCGTGCGCAGGCCCGAGATGGTCGATGCGCTTTGGGAGGAAGTCTTTCGCGCCCATACGGATGAGCTGCGGATGGTTGCGCACCGCTATCCTGGCTCCGGCATCCACGAGTTCGACACCCTCGACCAGGTGAGCAGCTTCGACCCTGCGTTCATCCAGAACGTGGACTCAGGGATCTTCGACAACATCGTCTCGGTGCTGGGTTGCGAGAAGTCTCAGATCCATGGCTTCTATCCGCTCAAGCAGGGCCTCACCAACCTTTCGTGCCACTTCTCGGTGGGTGAGGGCCCCAAGGAGCGGGAGTACGTGTACCGCCACCCTGGCCTGGGGACCGAGAAGATGGTCGACCGTGCTGCCGAGGAGGCAGGGCTCCGTCTTGCGCGCGACCTCGGACTGGACAGCACCTTCATCCACGAGGACCAGCGCCAGGGATGGAAGATCTCTCGCTTTGTTCCCAATGCGCGTGCGCTTGACCCCCATGATCCAGCGCAGCTCAGGCGTGCCATGCAGATGTGCCGCAGGCTCCACGAGAGCGGTGCCACGCTCAACAGAAGCTTCGACTTCGTGGGAGAGGGGCTGGAGTACGAGCGACTTCTTGCAGAGCGCGGGCCCATCGAGATTCCAGGCTACAGTGACCTCAAGGACAAGGTGCTTCGCCTCCGGGACCTCGCCGAGAAGGACGGCTTCCCTCGATGCGTCTCACACAACGACTTCTTCTACCTCAACTTCCTCATCGACGAACGGGGCGAGTACAGCCTCATCGACTGGGAGTACGCTGGCATGTCAGATGAAGCGAGCGACTTTGGCACGTTTGCGGTGTGCTGCGAGCTCTCCGATGCCGAAGCGGAGGAGGCGCTGCGTGGCTACTTTGGCCGCACGCCTACGGCGCGAGAGCGACGTCACTTCTGGAGCTACGTGGTCTTTGCGGGCTGGTGCTGGTACGTGTGGTCTCTCGAGAAGGAAGCCGAGGGCGACAACGTGGGCGAATGGCTTCTCGTCTACTACCACTATGCGCAGGACAACGTAGACCGCGTGCTTGGCTGGTATGAGAGCGAGGGGTGCGAGGCATCGTAGGCGGCTGCGCTCCCGGGTGGCTCAACGCTCACTGCCTGTCCAGTTTTTGCATATGACGTTCATAGTTACTATCTATGCGTGTATTATGAACATAATAGTTTACCTACTCGCAGTTGGTGTGTTCATGACAATCGCATGGTGGTGACAGCATGGCGCGACTCTTGCACGACGACAACGCCTTGCCAGGCGTCTCTCGGAGAGGCTTCTTTGCTCTGGCTGGTGGCGCTGCTGCCTGTCTGGGGCTTGGTGCCGTCGCGGGGGCGGGAGGAACGACTGACAACTCGGTGGTCATCTACTCCTGTGGCGAGGGAATCCGCAACGAGACCCAGATGGCTGCCCTTCGAAAGGCATTTCCCAACTACGATATCCGCATGCACTACATTACGACGGGCAACTGTGCTGCACGCCTTCGCATGGAGGGCTCCTCCTCAGAGGCAGACATCGTGATGGACCTTGAGGGCGGCTACATTAATCAGGTGTCCGATAGCCTCGAGGTCCTGTCCGACTTCGACGAGTCGATCTTCTGCGAGGACCTTCGTGACCCGGAGGACCGCTACTTCCCCTTCTCGCGCGAGAGCGCCTGCATCGCAGCGAATGACGATGTCCTTGCAGAGCGCGGGATTCCTGCTCCCGCCTCTTACCAGGACCTTCTCGACCCCGCGTATGCAGGCGTTGTCTCGATGCCCAATCCCAAGACCTCGGGCACGGGCTACAACTTCTTGAAGAGCCTCGTGAATGCCTGGGGAGAGGACGCGGCCTTCGACTACTTCGATGCGCTTGCCGAGAATGTTTACCAGTTCACGTCCTCGGGGTCCGGTCCCGTGAATGCCCTGGTGCAGGGGGAGGCGGGCGTGGGCCTAGGTATGACCTACCATGCGGTCTCCGAGATAAACGAGGGTGCGCCCCTCTCGGTCCACTTCTTTGCGGAGGGCTCTCCCTGGGACGTGTACGGTTCGGGAATCGTCCAGGGCAGGGGTAGCCGTCAGGCAGTCCATGATGTCTTCGGATGGCTCTGCACCGAGGGCGTGCGCCTTGACAACGAGACCTACGTTCCCGACCAGGTCCTGGTGGGCGTGACACCAGAGATTCCCAACTATCCCAAAGACATCACCTATGCCGATATGACCGGTATCACCGACGTCGACGATAAGATGCGCCTGCTCGAGAGATGGAGCCACTGATAGCCATGGCATACCAGACCACAAGCCAGGGAGGGCACACTTCGCCAAAGCTCTCCGCACAGGGCATCGCAAAGTCGTTCGGCGGCCGAGAGGTGCTCCATGGGGTGAGCTTTGACGTGCGTGCGGGCGAGTTCCTCTCGATCCTTGGCCCCTCGGGCTGCGGCAAGTCAACCATCCTGCGCATTCTCATTGGTCTCGAGCATCCCGATGCTGGTCGCGTGCTTCTTGACGGTGAAGACATCACGAATGCTGCGCCAAGCAAGCGTCACATGGGAATCGTCTTTCAGGACTATGCGCTCTTCGAGAACATGACCGCTTTGGGCAACGTCGAGTACGCCCTTCGCTTCGACCCCGCGCGGCGGGCACAAAGCACCAAGATCGCGCTCGATGCGCTGGGAAGCCTGGGCATGGCGGAATACGCCGGCAAGCCAGTGGCAGGCCTTTCCGGCGGACAGATGCAGCGCGTGTCCATCGCGCGCACGCTTGCCTTAAACCCCGAGGTCATCCTCCTCGACGAGCCCACGAGCGGCCTCGATGCCGATGCGCGTCTGGCGCTGCGCGCGCAGCTCAAGGTCATCCAGCGCGACTATGGCACCACGATGGTCTTCATCAC
The DNA here is from genome assembly GCF_057241865.1 of Tractidigestivibacter sp. NCBI lineage: Bacteria > Bacillati > Actinomycetota > Coriobacteriia > Coriobacteriales > Atopobiaceae > Tractidigestivibacter > Tractidigestivibacter sp. The sequence continues at coordinate 18,358 of NZ_DBHHPX010000009.1, read as the reverse complement.
GCATGACCAGGAGGAGGCATTTGCGCTTGCCGACCGCGTCATGGTGATGGGGGAGGGGTCAATCCACCAGCTTGATGAGCCTCTGAGCATCATTGAGGACCCTGCCGACCAGTACGTCCGCGACTTCGTGGTGGCAAACCTTAAGGCAAAGTACGACTCGCTCGCGAGGTTCGCCTCGCCGCTGGAGTAGGAGGTCGCCGTGGCTTGCCAGACGCGCTCGCGTGGCACGCGAACTCTCGAGGTCGCGCTTCTGCTCTTCTTCCTCCTTGCGGTGGTGCTGCCGCTGGTGAGGATGTTCTCGCGTCTCGCCGACCCGGAAGTTCGGGAGGTCTTCGCGACCCCGGCCTTTGCGACCGCCTGCATGAACTCTCTTGTGGTCGCAGGCGTCACCACGGTTATCTCGGTGCTGGTCGCGCTGCTCATGTCGTGGGTGCTCTGCAGGACGGCCATCCGTGGGAAGGGCGTCTTTGCGGTACTTCTCACGGTGCCCATGCTCGTTCCGTCGCTGGCCCATGGCATGAGCCTCGTGTATCTCTTGGGGTCGAACGGCATACTCACGAACCTCCTGCAGGGCTCGTGGTCCATCTACGGATATCCAGGCATCGTGATGGGCTCGTTTCTCTACTCGTTCCCGCCTGCCTTCCTCATGCTCTATGACGTGATGCGCTACGAGGATGCCACGCCCTACCAGGCCGCAGATGTCCTAGGCATCCCCGGGGGCAGCCAGTTTGCCCACATTACGATGCCGTTCTTGAGAAAGCCGCTCGTCTCTGCCGTGTTTGCGACCTTCGCCCTCGTAATCACAGACTATGGTGTGCCCCTTATGGTGGGCGGGAAGGTCATGACGTTGCCTGTGCTCATGTACCAGAACGCTGTGGGGCTTCTCGACCTTGACACCGGTGCGGCCATAGGCTTCGTGCTGCTCATCCCTGCCGTCATCGACTTTCTCGTCGATGTGCTCGCAAGGGATCGCGCCAGCGCGCGCTATGTCTCACGCGGGTTTGACATCAAGCCAAGCGTGGCAAGAGATGCCCTTGGCTATGCTGCCGCTGCCTTCGTGACGCTTGTCCTGCTTGCTCCCATCGCGACCTTCTGCATGGTCGCGTTCGTGACGAAGTATCCGCTTGACCTTGCTCCCACCCTTGCCAACGTGGGGCGCGCGTTTACCATGGGCGCAGGCTCGTACTGGGTGAACTCCCTCTATATTGCCCTTATGGTGTCCATCTTGGGGACGGTTCTTGCCTACCTCGTGGCCTACATCACGGCGCGCGTTGGGGGCATGTCCGCGCGCCTCTTGCATCTGGCGTCGGTAACCACGCTTGCGGTTCCCGGCATTGTTCTGGGCCTCTCCTTTGCCCTGGCGTTTAGTGGCTCTTTTATCTACGGGACTTTCGCCATTCTCATTCTGGTGAACCTGGTGCACTTCATTGCCTCGCCCTACCTCATGGCCTATCACTCTCTCTCCAAGGTAAACAAGAACCTGGAAGCGGTTGGCCAGACCATGGGCGTGGGGCGCATGCGCATCGTCCTGGACGTCCTTGTCCCAGCGACAGCGGATACCATTGCCGAGATGTTCTCGTTCTTCTTTGTCAACTGCATGGTGACCATCTCGGCCGTCTCGTTTCTTGCGACAACGCTTGATATGCCGCTCGCCCTTCTGGTGACCGACCTCGACGCACAGCGCCTCGTGGAATGCTCTGCGTTCGTCTCGGTCCTCATTCTCGTCACGAATGTCATTGAGAAGCTCGTAGTGACCTCCCTAAGGCGTCATCGGCATGCTAAGCTAACGACCGCCTAACGCTCTCCTCACATACGGAGGTAGTTTAACCATGACGCACAGGGAGTTCCTCGTCCTCTCCACCATTGCGACCGCTCCGGCACCGCTTACCCAGCGTGCGATTGCGGCGCAGACCGGGATATCGGTGGGAAGCGTGAACGAGGCAGTCTCTGCCCTCGCGAACCTTGGTCTGGTAGCGGATAGGCATGTAACCGACGAGGGCCTTGAGGCCTTGGAGCTCTTTCGGGTAAAGAGGGCAGTGCTCATTGCTGCGGGGTTTGGCTCCCGCATGGTCCCCATTACGCTCAACACGCCTAAGCCACTGGTACGCGTGGGTGGAAGGCGCATCATCGATACGATTCTCGATGCCGTTTATGCCGCTGGCATCACCGAGGTCTACGTTGTCCGAGGCTATCTGGGCGAGCAGTTCGACCAGCTCCTCTACAAGTATCCCACCATCAAGTTCATCGACAACCCCCTCTACAACGAGGCGAACAACATCTCGAGCATGGTTGCGGCAAAGGACCTGCTCCAGAGTGCGTACGTGTTCGAGTCCGACCTTCTCCTGAGAAACCCTAACCTCATCACTCGCTACCAGGATCGCTCGAACTACCTGGGCATTCCCATGGAGCGCTCGGACGACTGGTGCTTCAACGTCAAAAACGGGGTCATCAGGCACATGGGCATTGGCGGTGAGGGCGGCGTCTGGCAGATGGTCGGCGTCTCGTACTGGACGCCCGAGGACGGGGCAAAGCTTGCCGAGGACATCCCTGCGACGTTTGAGATGCCCGGTGGCAAGGAGCGCTTCTGGGACGAGGCGCCGCTTGCCTACTTTGCAGACAGGTACAAGGTCTACGCTCGCGAGTGCTCCCTCTCGGATGTCACCGAGATTGACTCATTTCGCGAGCTTGAGGCGATAGACCCAGCCTACGACTGCTAGGCCGGGTGCATGTCGCATACCTACGCCATCTTCTCGGCCCAATACCTCCCACACGTGGGAGGTGTGGAGACGTTTACCGCAAACCTCGCCCACCAGCTCGTCTTGGGTGGGAATGGGGTCTGCGTGGCAACGTCCGCACGCGATGATGCGCCCGAGGTCGAGACCCAGGCGGATGGCGTGCGTGTGGTACGGCTCCCCAGCATCCAATTCATGGGAGGAAGGCTTCCGCTCTTGCGCCACGGGTCTCGTGAGCGTGCGCTCCTCTCTGCCATTTCCAGCTTGGGCGTGGACCGCATCCTTGTGAACACGCGTTTCTATGGCATGTCCGTCACAGGCCTTCGCTTCGCGCGCGACCTCAACGTGCCTGCGGTCCTCCTCGACCACGGTTCCGCATGGCTCACCTTTGGCCGTGGCGTGGTACTTGATGCTGCCGTCCATGCTTGGGAGCGCCATATGACCGCCCGTGACGTGAGTCTGGGGGCTACGTTTGCCGGCATCAGCGAGAAGAGCGCTTCATGGCTCTCGACCTTTGGCGTTGAGACGTCGCTGGTCATTCCCAACGCTATCGATGCGGCGGCGTTCCGTGGCAAGTCTTCGGGAAGGGATTTCCGGGCGGAGCTCGCAATCCCCGAGGGAGGGACGCTCGTTGCCTTCGTGGGCAGGCTTGCGCCCGAGAAGGGTCCCGAACGACTCATGGAGGCCGTGTGCCAGCTGGGCGATGGCTACGTTGCGGTCCTGGCAGGCGAGGGGACGCTTCGAGGCCAGCTCGAGCGCGACCTTCCGTCTGGCGCTCGTCTTGTGGGAAGCCTGGGACACGCAGACCTCTCGGCCCTTCTCGCGCAGTCGGACGTCTTCTGCCTCCCCACGCGCTCCGAGGGGTTCTGCACCTCACTTCTCGAGGCAGGCGCCTGGGGTGTGCCCTGTGTGGTGCCGGATGTTGGTGGTGCACGTGAGACCTTGTGCCATACGGGCCATACGTTCGGTGTCATCACGCGCGATCGCGAACCCGCGACCATGGCAGAGGGCATTCGCGCCATCCGCGCCACGTGGACGCAGGAGAGCTCCCGTGCCCTTCGCGCGCACGTCGAGCACGACCTCTCATGGCCGGCAACGGTCAAGGCCCTAGAGGCCGCCTTCGAGCAGGCGGAGCGCTAGAGCCACCGGGCATCCACGTAGTGGGGCTTGCGCTCCCCCTCGGGAGGTGGGGTCATGTAGTCGCCGTACCAGCGCGAGAGGCAGTAGTCGTAGCTGGCCGGCCCCTCGAACCTCTCGTCCTCAAAGTCGTAGGTTGAAGTCTCGAGCATGGATTGAGGCATACGTTCGCTGGGCCCAAAGCTCCAGACGACCTGCCCCAGATCAGACGACCCCTCTTGGTGGGCCTTGCGTGCAATGTCATCCATCTGCCTGGCGATGGTGTAGATATCCTCCTTGGGCATGACTGCCTTCAGGACGCGCTTGCCCAAACGGCTTGCGGCAGAGGCCCCCTCGTTCACGTTCGCCACGAGATAGTCGTACTTGCGCCGCAGCTTGAGGCACCTCTCGAAGGGTTCGTCGGACGGACCGAGGCTGTCGAGGGGGAAGAGGTCGACCCACACGCCCGTACGGCAGTGGCTCTCGTCCAGATAGTGCTCAATGACCTCAGTCCGGGTGTCCACCACCTTGATGAAGGGATAGATGGATGAGCGGTCGCGATACCAGGTCACACGCAGGTACGGCTTTGTGGTGCGCCTTGCAAAGACCTCCGGGAAGCGCTCGTAGTCTTCTCGCGGCATGAGCAGGTCCACATCGTCGTCCCAGGGGATAAATCCGTGGTGACGCACTGCACCTAGGAGCGTGCCTGCATACAGGAGGCACTTCAGCCCCTCGGCATGGCACACGGCGTAAATCTCGCGTGTGATGTCCAGCTCTATCGACTTCATATCCTGCAAGCCAATCGTCTTGCCCATCCGTTGCCTCCATATGTAAGTTCCACATAAGATTTCTGACATGAACCTGTAATTCGTGCACTCGAGAGATTGTACCGACTCTTTATGACCCCTGGTGCGTCAGTCCGTTCTTTTTGGGGTCTTTTCCCTTGGGACCGGCACCACGGCGGTCTGCTTCACCTGGCGTGCGAGAATTACTGGGATGGAATAACGTCCGCACGCGGCGCTGGCCCTGCAGGGCCCCGCATGACCACAACCGGAGCCACCCCATGGCAACTGTCTGCGTCTTCACGCCGACCTACAACCGTGCCTACATACTGCCCAAGCTCTACGAGAGCCTTGTGGCCCAGACCTGCCGCGACTTCTCCTGGCTTGTGGTGGACGACGGCTCGACGGATGATACGGCACAGTTGGTGCGCGAGTGGCAATCGGAGGGCAGGGTGCCAATCACCTATGTCTACCAGGAGAATGGCGGCAAGCAGCGTGCCACCAACGTTGGCATGCAACGTTGCCAAGACGAGCTGTTCTTCGTGGTGGACTCAGACGACCACCTTGTTCCCACTGCCATCGAGCAGATCGTCCGCGTGTGGGACAAGGCGAGAAAAGACTCAACCCTTGCAGGCGTTGTGGCCTTGCGTGGGACAGACGGGAACACCCCGCTCGGAACGCATATGCCGGCTGGTGTGGACCGTACCAAGATGTGGGACCTTCTCCACAAGTATCGCTTCAAGGGAGACACGTCACTCATTCATCGCACGGAGGTCGTGCGTCAGCATCCGTACGAGGTGGCCCCTGGGGAGAAGTTCGTTGCCGAGTCTATGGCCTTCTTCGCCATAGACGATGACTACGACATGCTCACATACGACCACGTGCTTACCATCTGCCATTACCTCCCTGATGGCTATACAAAGAACTTTGTCGCAAACACCAAGAAAAACCCCATCGGTTACATGCGCCACAAGCGCGACAGTGCGAGACGGGCTACGAACCCCTATGACGCCTGCCGCGAGACCACGCTTTATCTTGTCGGATGCATGCTCGCCCGTCATAGGGGAGGCGTTCTGGAGGCACCCAACGTGCCCTTGGCCGTGCTGTGCTACCTGCCAGCAAAGCTTGCGACCGTGACCGTCTTCCGCTAGGCACAAGAGAATCGGTGTGAGGCAATGAGGATTTCGATAGTCATTCCCGTCTACAACTCCCACGAGTATCTCCGCGAATGCGTGGGAAGCATCACGAGGCAGACGTTTCGCGACATCGAGGTTCTGCTCGTCGATGACGGTTCCACAGATGACTCCGGGGCCCTCTGCGACGAGCTTGCCGCGCACGACCCTCGTGTCATTGCCATCCACAAAAAGAATGGCGGCACATCGTCCGCGAGAAATGAGGGAGTCGCACGCGCCACGGGCGACTACCTCACCTTCTGCGACAATGACGACTTCCTGCGCGATGATGGGTGCCTCGCACGCGTGGCGGCATGCCTCAGCGACCGCCCCGTAGACGTCCTCATGCATGACAACTGCATGTACGATGACCCTACCGGCACCATCGTGCCTCCGCGTGAGACCCATCTCGCAGGCGAGGTCGCGAGTCTCGGCAAGGGCGAAGCCATGCTCTCGATCATCTCTCATGGCGTCGTATCGAGGGCCGTGTGGAACAAGGTCGTGCGCACCTCGCTGGTGCGTGATGCCGGGATCGCTTTTCCCGAAGGCATGCGCAACGAGGACACCGACTGGTCTGCAAGTGTCTTCGAGCATGCGCAGAGCGTGGGCTGGCTCGATGACCCGTACTACTGCTACCGTAAGGGCCACGGCTATGCCCAGACTTCCAAACCCGTGACAAGGGCGATGACCGACGACCTCGCGCGCATTGTGGGCAAACACATTGCCACCATTGACGAGCTTGGACTTGCGGGCGTGGAGGCGCGAGCGATAAGGGCATACCTTGCCTACCCCTTCATCGTCTGGATGGGCCAGACGTCATCGATTGGCGGGTGCCGGCGAGACGACAAGGTCTCTCTCGAGATGTGTGCCCATGCACCCTCGCTTCTTGCCGCCCACGAGGATCCATCTGTGACCAGGGCTGCGCTTGCCTATCGCATCCTGGGGTTCTGGGGAACGGCCCGGCTTCTCGGCATTGCCTTCCGGCTGAGTCAGAAGGTAGCGCGCGGGCACCAATCATAACGTGCCCACGCGTTCCTAAGCCATGCGAATCGAATCCCCGATTGGAGAAGTACGTGCCACAAGGTCTCTCGCTTAAGAAGAACATCGCTTGGAACTCCGCCGGATCCATTGTCAGGCTGGGGTGCAACTACCTCATCACCATCGCCGTTGTGCGCCTCTCGCACGGCTTTGATGCGGCGGGCGCCCTCTCGCTCGCCATGTCCGTCTCGAACCTCGTGTCACCGTTCGCGGACTTTCGCCTGCGTACGGTACAGGTGACGGACGTCCATGGCGAGCACAGCTCCGGCGAGTACGTTGGGCTGCGCCTCCTCACGAGCGCCCTTGCCTTTGTGGCGGGCATTGTCTATGCGCTTCTCACGTGCTCGTTCGATGCCGTGCCAGCGATTGTCGCCTACCTTGTCGCATCGCTCGCGGCTAACTTCATCGAAGGCCTGCATGCCATAGACCAGCGGCACCTTCGCATGGACTACATAGGGCGCTCCTATATGATGCAGGGCGCCTCCAACCTTGTGCTCTTCTCAGCAGTGCTGTGGCTTACCGACTCCCTCGAGCTTGCCTGCGTCTCCATGGCCGCCGCCACGCTCGCCATCTGCTTTGCCTATGACATGCCCCGGGCCTCGGGCTTTGAGTCTGTGAAGCCCGTTGTCGATCTGCGCTCTGCCACCCGCACGCTGGCGACGCTCCTCCCGCTTGTCATCGCCCAGGTGTGCTCGAGTGCGGTCCTCACCGTGCCCAAGCAGTACCTTGCGGCGAGCGTGAGCACGGCGGCACTGGGCATCTACTCGTCGGTGGCATCCCCCGCAGCCATCGTCCAGATGGGCGCCTCCTACATCTACAGCCCACTCATGGGCGAGTTTGCCCAGCGCTTCAAGGATGACAAGGCATCTGCCATGAAGCTCTTCAAGCGAACAATCCAAGGCATCGTTGGCATCACGATCGTCTTCTCGGTGCTTATCCTCATCTTTGGTGAGTGGGTCTTGGGCCTGCTCTACGGCAAGGAGATCGTCGAGTACAGCTACCTTTTGGGTCCGGCCGTGCTCTGCACCTTTGTGACTGCCTTTGCCTGGTTCATGAATGACCTGCTCCTCTCGCTTCGAGACTACAAGGCAAGCTTCCTTGGCAACGTTGTCGCCACGGTCGTCTCGCTGCTGGCCACCATCCCCGTTGTGGACCTCTCTGGCATGAATGGCGTGAGCTGGGTGGGCGTTGGCTCCTACCTCATGGCGGTCCTCTCGCTTGCGCTCTTCTTCGTGCGGGACTGCAAGAGGCTCGACCATGGTGAAGAGGTCGGTGCGCCCTCTGAGCAAGACGACGCCGCAAGGGACGAGGAGGACTGATGGACAAGGAAGACGAGACTGCACGAGCGTACCCCGATGGCGCCCTTGGGCGTCTTCAGGAGGCAGAGCGAGACATCCTGCATGTTGTGGATGAGCTCTGCCGCGAGAATGGCCTTGACTACTTCATCGACTCCGGCACCTGCCTGGGGGCAGTGCGTCACGGAGGCTTTATTCCTTGGGACGATGACGCCGACATTGGCATGCCGCTCGAAGACTACCTGCGCTTTCTTGAACTGGCACCCAAGGCATTGCCCAAGGGCTACTCCCTTGCCACGTGCGAGAACACCCCGGGCCTCACGTCGCTGTGGGCCAAGGTCTTTCTCGACGGCACGCGCTTTATTGACGAGGTCTCATATGAGGCGGGTTGTAATCAGGCCATCTTTCTAGATGTGTTTCCGTACTTCCGCGACGAGTCGGATTCTGCGCGCTCGCGCGCCCGAAAGGCGACATGCCTCAGGCTCCAGCGCATGAGCTACCTCCACGGCATCGCCCACCCAAAGATCCCCTCGGACACTCCGATGCGCAATCTCAAGGTCACGGCTTGCGCGCTTCTCCACCACACCATTGCGCATGCATGGAAGCCCCAGGGGCTTTCGGATCAGCTTCTCAAGGCCGCTCGGCCTATGGCTCCATCGGAGCGCTGGTTTAACGCCACCTATCCCCTTGATGGCGTGCATGACACATCGGTGCTCTTTCCCACGAGAGACATCGCCTTTGACGGAATGACCCTCAGGGCGCCGCACGACTGCGATGCCTATTTGAGCACGCTTTATGGCAACTATCTCGAGCTTCCACCCCAGGAGAAACGCTACACGCACCTTCCGTGCGTGCTTGACTTTGGGGATGGCGCTAACGTGATGGGGGAGTAGGGCGAGGCATCCAGCGCAAAGCTACGCCTTGCTCGTGTGGCTGTCCTCGCATTCCTTCCTGTGGAGCGCGAGCTCCTGCGAGAGCTGCTCGACCTTGTCGGTGAGACGCGAGACATCGCAGGCAAGGTTGAAGAGCTTGAGCAGCATAAGTGCAATGACCACGAGAAACACGAAGTTGCTGGGCGAGAGGAAGCCCAGGAGGTCCGAGAAGAAATACGCAATGCGGGGGAAGATTGCCAGAATCAGCAGGAGCACGACGGCGCATACCCAGTAGACGCAGTCGGCAATGCGGATCTTGGACCTCTTCACCTTGCGTATGACAATGGTGAGCGCAAGAAGGGCTCCAACAATAAGAACGATGCGAAGCACAGGGGACATGGCGGGTCCTATCTAAACCACTGGAAGAGAAGGATGGAAAGGCACGTGCGTGCCATATAGGAGACAGATGACATGAAGTGGAGATAGCTCGTGCCGCCCTGGCGCTCGCGCATCTTGGTAGGGACCTCCACGACCTTGGCCCCCCTGCGGATGAGAAGCGCAACGGTATCTGGCTCGGGAGCCAGATCAAAGCCACGGGCAAGCCTCTCGATCATCGCACGGTTGTACATGCGCATCCCAGACGTTGGGTCGGTGATAGTCGTGCCTGTTGTCTGACGGATGAAAGAGGTGATGAGCCTGGCACCCGCACCACGGGCTCCCTCGGCGCCCCCTCCAGCAAGGTTGCGCGAGGCAATGACGATGTCGGCGCCCTCGTCCCTCATGGTCTTGGCCATAAGGGAAATGTACTCGGGCATGTGCTGGCCATCAGAGTCTATCTGCACGGCCGCGTCGTAGCCATGGCGCATGGCGTACTTCATGCCAGCTTTCACTGCAGACGTGAGCCCACAGTTCACGGGCAGATCGATGTGGCTCAAGGCGAGCTCGTCGCAGATGCGCGGCGTTGCATCGCTCGAGCCATCGTTGACGACGAGGTAGTCGACATCTGGGCAGGTCGTGATAAGCTCCTGCACGGTGTTCGCGAGGCATTCCTCTTCGTTGTAGGCGGGCACGATGGCGAGAACTCTCACGGGTCGTCTTTCCTCTCGTCCTGTCAGACTATGCGCGCTGTCCCATGGTATAGCAGCTCGACATCGCATCGGGCTAGCCGCAGCTCTGCTCATAAAAAACTCCCCCGCACAAGGCGGGGGAGCCAAGTCCCACAAGTCCCCACGGGGTATGTCGTGGACTATGGACTAGATCTTGTGGACGTTGGAAGCCTGGAGCTTGCCGTTCTGGCCGGTGGTGATATCGAACTCGACAGCCTGGCCCTCGTCCAGCGTTTTGAAGCCGTCCATCTGGATCTCGGAGTAGTGGACGAACAGGTCGTCACCATCCTCACGAGAGATGAAGCCATAGCCCTTGTCGGGGTTGAACCACTTAACAGTACCCTTTGCCATGTCGTGCCTTTCTTTCTTTGTCCCGCAGGACAAAAAGCTGCGCTCTCGCGCGATACCTTGTGGCCGCAGAAACCACAACTGCTATATTACCTCAATGGTTATGCCGAGGACCCATAAATCCCCAAGTGGTTCCCAAATGTCGCTTCCGGGCCCATATGGCCTCTCCCACAAAGATGTGGTGGCTATTTCCCGTCCCCAAGGGCATCGCGCCAGCTTGAAATGGCACAGTCGGCAGCCTTTGCGACTTCGCGCTCGTTTTGGAGGGGGTTGTCGCTGAGGACGGCGCAGGTGTGCATCCCTGCGCGCCTTGCGGAGCAGACGCCTTGGAGGAGGTCCTCAAAGACCATGCAGTCTTGTGGCTGTGCCGAGATGCGCTGGGCCGCCTCGAGGTAGATGTCGGGCCGGTCTTTGCCGCACCCAACCTCCCCGGCGCAGACCACGGCATCGAAGAGGCTGTAGGCGTCTACGTTTGCCCGCATAGCTGCGAGCACCTCGGGGTCATTCGTGGTGGCGAGGGCTATGGGCACGCCAGTGTTCCTGAGGGCTGCGAGGTATTCCTCGGCGCCCGGCCTCAGGTGCACTCGTGTTGCGTAGAGGGCGCGGCCCATGGAGGTCCACTCTTTGCAGATCTCCTCAACGCTGTCCTTCAAGCCATAGCGTTCGATGCACCAGCGTGCACCGCCCACAAAGCCAAGCGTGGTAAGTATGCGCCCCACGTCAGGTGTGTAGCGAACCCCTCGTGACGCAAGGAAGGCAATGTCGACCTGCCTCCAGAGATCGTGGGTCAGGGCGAGGGTGTCGTCAAAATCAAAGATGGCCGCCGAGAAGCTCGGTGGCCAAAGGGGGTTCGCGTCGCGCATTTGTCTCATGAACGTCTTTTCGCTGATTCTGCTGGAAGCTTTCAGGTATTGAAGCTGATTCTATGTCAAAATGCTGCTTACATGTAGCTCGTCGTTGGAGAATCATGGCTAAAATGAAGCAGCGGTTTATTCGCCTCCTCAGTGGTGTGTCGCTCGTCCTGGGCGTGGTGTTTGCCCTCGTCCTCGTTCCGTCCACCGCCCGGGCGGCTACGACCGCCTACACCACCGCAAGCCCAGATGGCTCGCTCTCTACGTACTCGAACATCTCCCAGGCGCTCTCGGTGGCAAAGCAAACGGGGAGGCCCATCGCCATCGACCCCGGCCACGGCGGGTGGGATCCCGGCGCCACAGCAAACGGCATGAAGGAATCCGACCTCACCTGGAAGATCGCCCAGGCCTGCAAGGACTACCTCGAGTCCAAAGGCGTCACGGTCTACCTCACGCGTGGCCAGTACGAGTATGTCTCCGTGTATGATCGCGTGGAACGTGCCGTCGAGAACAGCTGCTGTGCCATCGTCTCCATCCACATCAACGCAGGTGGCGGCAGGGGAGCCGAGGTAGAGTCCACCAACTCCTCGAGCTACAACCAGGACCTGTACTACGCGGGGCAGTCGCTCTCCGCTCTCGTTCTCTCGGGGCTCAAGTCAAGCGGGCTTTCCATCCATGGCGCGGGAACCATCACGAGGAACTGGGACACCTCGTTCTACGATGACGGCTCCGTCGCAGACTACTACGGCATCACCCGCTATGCGAGAAAGGCTGGCATCCTCGGCGTCATCATCGAGCACGGCTTCATCGACGGCACGTCCGATGCGGCAAAGCTCTCGAACGACGGCTATCTCACGAGCTTCGGCAGGGCCGATGGCGCGGCCATCTACGACCAGTTCTACGGCTCGGACACCTGGTGGAGCGTCTCGGGGATCAACGTCTCGACCGCGGAGGCCTACGTCGGCGAGACCGTGACCTACTCGCCCAAAGTCATGGGCGTTGGCGAGGACCTCACCTACAACTACGTGTGGGCAAAGCCCGACTGGTCCTCGTGGGGCTCGACCGTCAAGGATACGGGTTCGATGACCTCTTCTGCCTCGGGCACGTTCACGCCAACGGAGCCGGGCACGTATTGGCTGTTCATTGACGTGTGCTCCAACGGGACGTCAAAGATTACGCGCATGGTGACCGTCAACGTGAAGAGCGGATACAGCTACAGGGGTGTCAAGGTCACCACCGATACGCCTGTCGCAGGCGCTGCCGTAACTTTCTCGGCCGACGTCGCCGGTTCGACCTCCGGCCTCACGTACAACTACGTCTGGTCCTACGAGGGCTCCTGGGCCGAGGGCGAGTGGGGCTCCACCGTCCTCTCGACCGGCTCCGACACCGCCGAGGCCACGGGCTCCTTCACGCCCGCGAAGGCAGGCGCCTACACGCTCTACGTGGACGTCGTGAGCGCTGACGGCACGAGGGAGACCAGGTCCGCCACCGTCGAGGTGAAGGAAGGCCACGTCTACAACGGCGTCACCGTCTCCACCGCGTCGCCCACGGCCGGCAGCCCCGTGGAGTTCTCGGCCGACGTCGCCGGTTCGACCTCCGGCCTCACGTACAACTACGTCTGGTCCTACGAGGGCTCCTGGGCCGAGGGCGAGTGGGGCTCCACCGTCCTCTCGACCGGCTCCGACACCGCCGAGGCCACGGGCTCCTTCACGCCCGCGAAGGCAGGCGCCTACACGCTCTACGTGGACGTCGTGAGCGCTGACGGCACGAGGGAGACCAGGTCCGCCACCGTCGAGGTGGCGGAGGCCGCTCAGTCCACGCTGATTCTCGGCGATCCCCAGGTTGAGAAGTCGCAGCTCGTGAGCGACCTCAAGGCCGGGCTCAAGACGCGCAACGCCGAGTTCCCCTCCAGCGTGTACGCCGCATACGGCGCCTCGACGGTCGAGGAGTTCGTCGACCGGCTCTGGGATGCCGCGGTCGCCGAGGGCGTCCGTCCGGAGGTCGTCTATGCGCAGGCCATGGTCGAGACCGGCTACCTCAAGTTTGGCGGAGATGTCAAGATCGAGCAGTGCAACTTCTGCGGACTTGGCGCCACGGGCAGCGGCAATTCCGGTGCGGACTTCAGCTCGTACGGCTCCGATGCCGTCTACATCGGGTTCCTCGCCCAGGCGCAGCACCTCCGTGTCTATGCGGGAGAGGAGCCGCTCTCCTCGACGATATACGACCCACGCTATGGCAAGTGGCTCCTTGGCAGGTCGGAGACGGTCGAAGGCCTGAGCGGCACATGGGCGGCCGATCCGGCATATGCCACCAAGATAAAGTCGATCCTCAACAACCTGTAGGCAAGGGACTTGGCGCAACACTAGAGACCGGCTTCGCACACGAGATGCGAAGCCGGCCCTTTTCTTGCGCATCGACTGACCAGTGACTAGCGATCCGGTTCGCCCTCGATTGAGCGAAGCATCCCGTAATACACGTCATCATGCGTCATGAGCCCAAGGATTATCATGAACTCTCTCGCCACAGGGAAGATTTCGGCGTCGAGGGCCGCTTGCATGGCCTCGAACAGGCTGTCGATAACCTGCTCAGTGGGAGCGATCGCAATGTCTCGTGCCGCAAGCGCGGCGCGGACCTGCTCCTCGGTCAGAGGTTCGCCCGCAGTGGTTGCGCCTTGAATCTGCAAGACGATGGTTGAGAGCTGCGATGCCATCTGGGATGCCACACCAGGCATGAACGATATTGCGCGCTGGTAGCAGGCCCGCGCCGCGCGTGTGTCATGACGGTTCCACTCATAGCCTGCCATGCGGAAGTAACCAAGCCCAACGCCTTCGGGATCATGGGCAAGCTCCAAGAGAAGGCCAATCTCGACCATTGCATCGTCGGTGCGTCCCTCGGCATCAAGGCACTGGGCAAGCCGCAGCCTTGCGTGGGTGCTCAGCGGTGCCACCTCAACAGCGCGCCGTGCCCGCTGGGTTGCCATGGGCGCATTTCCCTTGGCTAGCGCTGCCACTGAGGCGATAAGCTGTGCCTCGAGATAGGCATCTGGGACGAGTCTCGTCTCGCGGGAGCCGTCCCAGAGGAGGCGGTTGTAGAGGACACGGTCGACGTAGCTTCCAAATGCGCGCCACTCAACGGTTGGCGTGTCTTCGTATGTGTGGCTCTGCTCAAGGGGCTCAAGCGCTCCGAGGACGCTGGAGAGAGCGCCAGTCGCATCCTTCTGTGCTAGGCGGTCCTTTGCCTCTTTGATGGCAACGGAAAGCTCGTCGCCGCTAATAAACTCATCCTGAATCCTCTGAGGGTCATCCTCGGGGAGCGTCCCGTCGATGAGCTTGCTCATGCAGCGCCGTGCTGCCTCCTGCACGGTGGGGTCATCGCTGCTGCCTGCAAGTTCCATGATTGCACGCACGTTTTCCTGGGTAGACGCAGTGATGCGGCGTCCAATCTGGGACGCAACCTCGACCCTCTTGCTCTCCTCGACAATGCCGAGCTGGCGTACGTGGGTCGCCCCCAGCGCCTTTGCAAAGGGGTCGGGGAGGATGCGCGAAGAGAGTTCGACGGTCTCGTAGCGGCGTACTGGACAGAATCGCTCGTCTTCCAGCGAGAAGTTCTGCCTCACGGGGGAGAGCCGGCCGTCTTTCTCGGCGAGCGCGGCATTGAAGTTGCGATATGTCTCCACAGGATCGAAGCCTCCCGTGAGGGGAATCTGCGAGAAGCCCTCGCGGTCGAAGCGCACGGAGAAATAGCAGTCATGTGACTGCGGGGTGTCGGTGGTGCCGGCAACCCACACCCTCTGTATCTGAGGGCTGCACCTAAACGCGCAGGCAGCAAGCAGTATCCCTACGCGCAGATTGTAGTCCGTGGCGGCACGGCGACGCATCTCGGATGTCGCTGGAACTACCCCCATGCCGTCAATCCACACGTGAGCGGGCATGACCGATGGGGGTGTGAGGTCCACCATAATAGCCACTTCGCCATCGGCGACATTCGCACGGAAATGAGCCTGGAGGCGATAAGGCACCTGGGAGTGCTCGATGCCCGTAGAAATGCCCTTGCGAACAGCCCACTCGCCGTCTGGTCGCTCTTCCCCGCGTGTGGGCAATCCGTCCGCGATGGTGGGAATCTGAGAGGTCACTGACGCTGCGACGCGCTGCCTGAATCTCACGAGCTCGCTCATGGGCACGTCGTCTGCATTATCGAAGAATGCCGAGGCAAGAAGCACGGCGTTGAGTGCCGCTTCGATGCGCAGCACTTTGAGCTTGGCCTCGTAGCCCAGCTCAGCATCGTTGACACGCAGATAGAAGAGGTGGGATGTGGGTGGGCGAACCACACCAACAGACGGCATGGCGACGTCAGCGACGAGAAGGCCTGCATCGTCCAGGGTGTCCGCGAGAAAAACCTCAAGGTTGGACGGTGGCAGCGTGCCATCGCTTGCAGAGGAGGGCACGATGATCGGTCCCGTTGCCTCATCTTTGTCATTACGCTGGCGAGACCGTATGTCTGCGACGATGAGCCCCAGGTCAGAGAGGGGGTCGTCCGAAACCACGAGCCTCTGGGAGAGTACGTCGATGTCGAGGGTCGACGTGACGCGCGCGCGGGCCGCATCGACGGCTGCGGCAAAGCGCGCGCCAAGCCGAGGCCCCATGGCGTCCCCGGGTGGGGACGCACCCGGGGACGCCATGGGCCCGGGCTGCCTCCCAAGGGCGTGCGACAGGGCTTGCGTGAAGTCGTGTGCCCAGTGCGGCCAACGCTCGTTGCCTGTTTCCTCCATGCAGCACCTCCCTGCCGACATGCCTTGGTTTGCATTCTGAATCCACCTTATACCCAAGGCGCAGAAATACCACCCACAAGACAAGTACAATTGAGCCAACACTGCTCGGGGTTGGTGCCTACTCCAAGGGCCTCTCTGCACCCGTGCGGATGGGCCTAATGAAGAGGCCGCTTCTCAGCTTGGGCTCAAACCAGGTTGACTTGGGGGGCATGATGCCCCCCTCGTCTGCCACGGCCATCATGTCACCCACTGGCGTCGCCCTGAGGGCAAACGCGAGGCCGTTCTCGCCTGCGAGCGGCTCGAGGACGCCTGCATCGACGTGCCCTCCCACAAAGCGGATGCGGGGATCGCGGCCAGGGTCGGTTATGCCCAGAATGGGGCCAAGCACCTGGTCTTGGAGGATCGAGACATCAAGCCTGTCCACGGCCGCCTGGGGGACGTCTCCCTCCCAGGCGAGCTCGCGCCAGGAGCCGCCAAGGTAGAGCCCAAAGCGGAGGGCCTCAGTCGGACGTATGGGCTTGTCTGTGGGCCCGCCAACCGCAAAGCCCCTGTCGGCAAGCTCTGCGAGAAGGGCATCGGGCGCAAGTCCGGCGGTGCCTGCCACCACGCGGTCGTAGGGGAGGGTCATGAGCTGGCTTTCGGGGAAGAGCACCGCCAGGAGGCGGTCGCAGGGCTCGGTGCCCGGCGCGCCCATCGTGTCGCCGTGTGACTCGCGGAGTGTCTTGCGCACGCGTGCTGCCGCTGCGGCTCGGTGGTGGCCGTCGGCGATGTAGGAGCGCGGGACAAGCTCGAGCATCGTGCGCAGGGCGTCAACGGCGGCGGGCCTGCTCACGCGCCACACGGTCTCGCGCCATCCTTCGGCATCGGTGAAGTCGTAGAGTGGAGTTGCCGTCGTGCCGGCGCTGACAATGGTCGAGAGCGTGGGGTCGTCGCGGTAGGCGAGAAGTACAGGGCCGGTCTGGCAACCGGTCGCGGCGATGTGATCCGCGCGGTCCTTCTCGTCCACTGGTCGCGTGAATTCGTGACGACGGATGACGCCCGACTCGTAGTCGTCAATCGAGAAGGCTGCGACGATGCCTGTTTGTTCATGGCCGTCTCCGCTCAGGCGGTACAGGTAGTAGCAGGGATCCCCGTCACGGACAAGGCTGCCGTCGCCCACGCGGTCGGCAAGGAGGCTCGCGGCCTTCTCGTAGACGTCAGGGGCATGCATGTCGTGCGAGGGATCGAACGCGGTCTCAGGGCGGTCGATTGCGAGGAAGGAGCGCGGCCTTCTCGCCACAGCCTCGCGGGCCTCCTCTTTGGTGAATACGTCATAGGGCAGTGACACGAAGTCCTGGGCCCTCTCGGGCCGTGGCCTGTAGCACACGAACGGCTCTGCGTGCATGTCGCTCCTTTGTTGCAGTCTTGATACGAATGGGGCGCGAAAGCCCCTACGAGCAGATTCTAGCGCGCAGGCACCCCGGCTTCGGGTACCGTAGACGATTAGAAACTCATATGTGACAGGCATGGCACTTGCAGGCAGGAGAGAACAACGATGGCATTTGGTAGGGCGCGGGCTTCGTTCCCGCGAGGGATGGACGTGAGCGGCCGCAGGCTTGTGGTCTTTGACTTTGACGGCACGCTCTCGGACACCATACAGGGCATCACCACCACGGCGCGCACGGTCCTGCGCAACCATGGCCTCTCTGACGCCGACATGGGTGACCTCAGGCGCATAGTGGGACCTCCCTTTCCCGAGGCCTTTAGCATGGTTTACGGGCTCTCCGAGACAGAAGCGGCGCAGGTCACCGAGGAGTACCGCGCCATCTACAGCACGCTTGGCCCCGAGGCGTTCCCGGCGATCCCTGGCACCATCGAACTCGCGGACTCCCTCCGCGCTGCCGGCAAGGTCCTTGCCGTTGCCTCGTCAAAGCGTGCAAGCCTGCTCGAGCGCGGTATGCGCGAGTCCGGTCTCGCACCCCACTTCGATGTCTTCCTGGGAAAGCTCGACGACGGCGATGACACCAAGCCAAAGACCATTGGTCGCGTTATGGAGCGTATCGGCCTGGGGCCAGAGGATGCAGTGATGGTGGGCGACAGGTTCTACGACGTTGACGCGGCAGCCGAGGTGGGCATGCCCTGCGCGGGGGTCCACTATGCGCGCACCTGTGATGTGGAGGAGCTCTGGGAGGCCGGCGCCGTGGCCGTTGCCGAGACCGTTGACGACCTCGCGCGCGTTCTCCTGGGCTAGACGATATGTAGAGTGATCGGGACCTCACTCTGTAAAGCAGTGGCCATC
>NZ_DBHHPX010000008.1:0-94615 GCF_057241865.1 Tractidigestivibacter sp. | reverse complement strand
GAGACGGCATGCTCGCGCGGGTGCGCGGCCGGGGGGCCATGTCCCACGGCGACCGCGGCAGCCACGGCAACGCGGTCGCAGGGTCGCTCCTCGGCACGCCCAGGAGCGGGCGGTGCCACCGCGAGCGCCTCCTGGACGCATCCACGACGAGGCACGGGGCGATCGAGCTCATGGGGTCGTGCCACGACCGCCTCCGGCCCCACGAGCCCATCGGCGACCGCGTGCCGGCAGATGCGATGGAGGGGCTCTTCGGGCGCTTCGAGAGGGCCCTCGCATGCGACCCGGAGGCGATGCAGGCGGCATGGAATCCGGGATTCCCCTGTCCATTATATTGACAGGGCTCAGACCCATCTCGCCGTGGCGCTCGGCGCGGGGGCCGCGGGGCACCGCAGGCCGGCCTGTCCCCGCCGAGCGCCCGCGCGATCTCGCGGACGCCCTTGCGCTGCCGGGCAGGCAGCGTCACGCCCCCGCGTCCCTCGATGCCAGGATGGGCGTAGTGGCCCATGGGCCCCCTCCCGTCGGTGCCCGTCCTCGCAGACACCGTCGCAGGAGACCCTGTGGGCCATGCCATCTCAGGGGCGTTGCACTTGGAGTGGGGATTCGCCGGGCAAGACATGGCTTCCGTTGCACGGAATCGCGCTGCCGCTAGATAATTGCCCCTCACCGACCCTGGACCCACTCGCCCAGGCTCTCGATCCAAGTGCGATCATGCGTCTGCTTCGCCCTCGCGAACTGATCCGTCTGGCTGCGCACGGCGTCGCGAATCATCCTTGGGAGCCCGGGGTGGGCACGTTCCACCGCCTCGGGGATGACGAGCACCTCAGCTGGCAGCTCCTTCCTCATCATCCAGTCGATGCCCCAGAAGTTGCGCATGAGCGAGGAGACCTCCTCCCCGTCCCTCGTGCAGAGGATGACCTCATCGTCGAGGCGGATGGCCTTGTCGGAGAACATCAGCCAGGGGATGCGGATGGCATCCGCTCCGGGCGCGCGCATGGTGTATCCGTGGTCGCCGAGCTGGACCTGGTAGCTGCAGGAGAGTCCCTTGAGCGGCGCCAGCCCCGCGTCAGGGCAGCCGTGCATGGCGAACCACCCGCGGACGAGCCCCGCCCGAGTCCCGAGGACGAAGGTGGGTGAGATGACGGCCCAGGCAAAGAGCACGGTGATTGCGACAACGAACACGAGCAGGAGAAGCAGCTTGCCGACACCATTCACTGCTCGGTCGTGCTCGTTGAGGAGCATGCCCACGGCAACGAAGTCCCAGAACGAGACGCACACCAGGCCGAAGACGCCGACCTTTCGCATGTAGGGGCCGCTGATCGCCGTGAAGACCCTCCGGAACCCCTCGTAGTCCATCTCGACCGTGTATTCGTCGCCCATGGGTCGTGCCGCCCTCCGCTCTCGCCGGTGATCTAGGCCATGATTATGAAATACGTCACCACCCGGAACCACCCTTCGAACAAGGGGGCCTGGTGCGGCTTCGACTGGCGCGGGCCCCTATCATGGACTGCGTGCTTCAGGGGACTGCCGTTGCCGTCGCGCCGGGCCTACCATCGCTCCTCGGACTCGCCGTTATCCTTCTGCATATTGGGCCCATCGTAATCGTTGCGAGCCTCGCGGAGGCCTTCCTCGTACTGCTCGCGCTCGTCACCACTCAACACTGTTGCCGCCATCTTAGCGTAGACGTGGGCCCACTTGCGTCCCAACGCACCGCTGTCGCCTGCGTCCTTGCAGCACCATTCCGCCATGATGCTAAGCCTGATGTAATCTTTGCAAAGGCTCCTGGCAAATTTGTGCTCCTTGCTCACCCCATCCAACCGACTTCCTCCTTGGGCATGTGGTCGACCATGCGGGCACGCAACGTAGGCTCGCCGGCGAGGCGATGGAAGCCACGCTCGTCGTCGACACGGCTCGACCCTCCTGGCGTGCAGCTACCAAAGTCGAGGGCGGACGTGTTGCCATACCAACCCAGCCCGCAATACCTTGGGCGCATGTCAAAGACCTCTTCCCCGTAGTCGCCGACCATGTGGACGAACTCCTCTTGCAACTGAAAGGTTATCCTTGGCCATGTCTAGACGCCCTGCTAACGCGCAGACCCATCCGGGGAGTTGGCCGGATTCTCATCGGAGACGCCCCGGTCGACACATTCGTCGTCGATGACGCATCGCCCCAGATAATCGATGGAGTTCGCGTCGAGACCATTCCCCATCGCCTCAACGAGCGCATAAAGAAAGAGGTGGAGAGCGGGCGGAGAGCCGGCGGCAAGAGAGGCTGCGAGCGGACGGAGAAAAGGAAGCGGCTTGCGAGAAGAACGCCGCAGAACGCTACAGTCCGGCTGTTGCGGGCGGGTGACGAATGCGCCCCTGCCCTCTCGGCGCCCGCGCCACATGGCTACCATGGCTCAAACGTCACAGGAGGCACCATGGTCTTCGTCATTCTCATCCTGGTTGTCATTCTCGTGCTGGTGGTTGCGTGCGTGGCTCGCGCGGCGGCACTCAAGCCAACGCTCCCCATGGGTTCGCCTATCGACGCGGACGGCTACCACGCCGGCGACGAGGAGGTCGAGCGCTTCCGCACGCTGCTGCGCATTCCCACCGTCTCGCGCGACGACCCAGCCAAGCTCGACTGCGAACCCTTTGACCGGTGGGTGCCCACGCTGGAGCGCCTCTATCCGCGCACGTTCAAGGCGTTCGAGTTCACGCGCATCGACGAGTACGGCATCCTCATGCGTTGGCCAGGGCGCGATGCCTCGCTTGCTCCCGTCGTGATGATGGCCCACCACGACGTGGTGTCCACGGACGGTCAGGACTGGACGTACCCGCCCTTCGCGGCCGAGGTACACGACGGCCAGATCTGGGCGCGGGGCACGCTCGACAACAAGCTCTGCTTTTGCGGCTGCATGGAGGCGTTCGAGCACCTGCTGGAGGAGGGCTACATCCCCCCGCGCGACATCTGGTTCTTCTCGTCCTGCTGCGAGGAGACCTCCGGCCCCACGGCCGACAATGCCGTTGCCTGGCTGCGCGAGCATGGTGTGCGTCCCTGCATGGTCCTCGACGAGGGCGGGGCCGTCGCCACCGGCGTGCCCCTGGGCGTGACCTCGCCCATGGCCATGGTGGGCGTCTCCGAGAAGGGCCACGTGGACGTCACCGTGACGGCGCATGGGACCGGCGGGCACGCGTCTGCCCCCTCGAGGAACGACGCCACGCGCCTTCTCGCCCGAGCGGTGGAGCGCATCTGCGCAAACCCGGGAAGGCCCCAGGTGGCGGATGCCGTTGCCGCGATGCTCCAGGAGCTTGCCGCTCGCGGAAGCTTCGCCTATCGCATCATCTTTGCCAACATGTGGCTCTTCCGGCCGATTGTTGGGCGCATCCTGGCGTCGGGCGCCGAAACCGGCCCCATGGTTCGCTCGACCTACGCACTTACGCAGCTTGCAGGCTCGCCGGCGAGGAACGTGCTTCCGCCCGAGGCCACGGCCAACCTGAATGTGCGCGTGGCTCCCTTCGAGGACGTGGCCGCCTCACTCGTCCGCATCCGGGCTCAGGCCGCCGAGGAGTGCCGGGCGTCCGGCGTCGCGGCTGATGCCGTAAGCGTAGAGATTGCCGAGAACAGCCTGATCAACGAACCCTCGCCCTTCTCGCCCCACGACGACGCACGGTTCGACTACATCCGTCGCTGCGTGGCGGGCGTCTATTCGGAGGCGGGCGTCTGCCCCTACGTGCAGACCAGCTGCTCGGACTCGCGCTCGTTCACGAAGATCTGCGACCACGTGTACCGCTTTGCCGCCTTCGTCTACACGCCGGTTGCGCGCGGCCTCATCCACGGCGCCAACGAGCGCATCCCGGTGGACGACTACAAGCGCGGCGTCGAGTTCTACGTGGCGTTTGTTCGCGGTCTCGACCAGCTGGGCGCATAGGCTGAGAGCCCCTTGCGCGTCGCGCTTTAACCAACGAGAGGAAAAGGCATGGCCGAGAACGATGCAGATTCCAAGGCGACCAAACCCGCAAGGGGCAAGATTCCCTTCGACTGGGAACGCTGTGCGGTGGCGTCCCTTCCCTTCATGGGAATGATCTCGTTCTGGCAGGTGTTCGATGGCCTTGTGCCCAAGATGCTCACCCATACCTTCGGGCTCTCCAACTGGCTCACAGGCGTTGTGATGGCGCTCGACAATGTCCTCGGCCTGTTCCTTCTGCCTTGGTTTGGCATCCTCTCGGACCGCTGCCGCTCGCGCCTGGGGAGAAGGACCCCCTTCATCCTGGCCGGCTCCGCCGTGGCGGCCGTCTCGGTGCCGCTCATCGCCGTGGCCAACAACCTGGGAAGCCTGCCCCTGCTCATCGCGATGATCCTGGTGACGTTGGTCGCCATCTGCTCGTATCGCACGACGACTCTCGCGATTGTCGCCGACATCACGCCGCGCCCCTTGAGGACCAAGGGCGACTCGGTCGACAAGATCGTGGGCTACGCTGGCACAGGCGTTATGCTGGTTGCCATCTCGGTGCTCGTCCCCTCCGTCGCGGACCCGGACTACGTGCCCGTCTTCCTGCTGCAGGGCATCGTGATCGCCGTGGCGGCAGTGGTCTACCGTATGCTTCTCGACGAGTCCAAGGCCGTGGCAAAGATGCACGGGGAGAGCCTTGCCATGGGCATCAGGGAAGACGCGATCGACGCGGATGACGATGCCGAGCAGGGCAGGGAGCGTGTGACCGACCCAGAGCTTCTCCGCTCGATTGCCCTGCTCCTTGGTGCAGTCTTCTTCTACTACATGTCCTACAACGCTATGACCACCAACATCTCACGCTACGCCTCGGACCTCTTCTCGATGCTCGGAGGCTCCTACGCGATCATCAACATCGTCACCATTGCGGGCGGGCTCCTATCTTATGTGCCGGTGGCCAACCTCTCGCTTAGGGTAGGCAGGAAGCGCGTGGCCCTCGTGGCCGGACTGGTGATGACCGTATGCCCCGCCATCATGTGGCTCTTCCCGGCGTTCACGCCTCTCTACTACGTGCTCTTCCTGCTCATGGGCGCATCGCTTGGCGCGGTTGACCTGTGCGTGTACCCCATGATCCTCGAGGGCACAAGTTCCAGAAGCGTCGGGCGCTACTCGGGCTACTACTACACGGTGAGCATGGCGGCGCAGGTCGTGACACCCATACTCTCGGGCATGGTCATGGACGTGGCCGAGTCGCAGCTCTTCCTCTACATCACCGTGATGGGCGCTGCCATGTGCGCGTTCATCGCGCTGGCCAAGCACGGCGACTCCATCCTTGCGGACGAGATCCTGCGGCGTGAGGCCGAGGCAGGGGAGTAGAGGCAGACGCGAGGCAGCGGCGGGGGAGTAGAGACAGGATGGGGTGTGGCTGCTGGCCTGCGTGAGCCCCATCACTGGCAACACTTCGCAGAGGATGGCAATCCCGACAACGGTTCGCCGCCGCACGGCTCTCGAATACCACTCAGCGAATCTCTCCTACCCATTATCTACCCAGTCGAGTAGTATATGGGTAGGAGAGGAGTTACCATGAGAGAAGACGAACGCACCGAGTTCAAGCGCGAGCCAACAAAGCTGGCAGCCAGAGAGGCCATCGCCTTCGCGAATACTCATGGAGGAACCCTGTACTTGGGGGTGGATGACAATGGCGTGCCGGTTGGGATTGCAAACCCTGACGCCGCGATGCTTGCCGTCGTCAATTCCATAAGGGATTCTGTTGTCCCCGACGTCATGCCACTTGTACAGGTGTCAGTCCTATCTGAACCAGAGTGCGAAACGCTATTTGGCAGTGCTCCCGAATCGGGCGCTGTTGCCTGTGTTGCGGTTTCCGAAGGCAGGCGTAAGCCCTACAGCCTGGCGCGCAAGGGGCCTGTGCCGGAAGGTGTGTTTGTCCGCGAGGGGCCCTCGAGTGCCCCTGCTGATGCGGGGCGCATTCTCGAGATGATCATGGAGTCCAGTCAGATGTCGTTCGAGGACCTTCCCGCAGGCGAAAAGGACCTTACGTTCGATGCCATGTCCAGGTCCTTCTCGGCTGCCAAACTTGGGTTTGGGGCGCGTCAGATGAGGACGCTTGGACTGAAGGACGGCAACGGCGCGTACACCAACCTCGGCCTAATGCTGTCTGACCAGTGCCCCTTCTCCTTTCAGCTGGCGTCCTTCCAGGGCGCCGACGTCCGCATTATCAAAGACCGGAAGATCCTCGAAGGAAGTGTTCTCTCGCAGATAGATCAGATGATCGACTACCTCGAGTTCAGGAACGAGACAAGTGGTGTTATCACGCTTCCATATAGGATCGAGACGCGGAGCTATCCGGACGACGCCCTGCGCGAGGCGGTCCTCAACATGGTCATGCATCGCGACTATGGGTCCCCAGCCATCAACAAGGCAAGCGTCTTCGACGACCGCATCGAGTTCATGACTGCCGGTGGGCTTGCCCGGGGTGTGAGGATGGACGAGGTGGCAAACGGCACGTCCGTCTGCCGCAATCCCCGGTTGGCCAACGTGATGTTCCGTCTCGGGATGGTCGAGGCTTATGGCATGGGGCTGCCGCGAATCTTCGCTGCATATGCCGACAGACCGGTCAAGCCAGTAGTTGAGGTCTCCGCCCACGTGTTCAAGCTGACGCTGCCCAACCTCAACTATGTCCGCGAGCACGGAGTGCCCCCATGGGCTGAGAAGGACTCTCTCGTCCCCATGGGCGGAGTCCCCAGAACCATGGAGCAGGTCCCGGGACCTCGCGTGATGCGTCCTGGGGACTCCATCCACATGGTGATGAACATCGTGGAGTCCAACGGGAGCATTACGCGCGTGGAGGTCGAGCAGATCTTAGGCGTCTCCAGGTCAAGCGCTGGCAGGCTGCTTGAGGGGCTGGTGCAGGAGGGCAGGCTCAAGAAGGTCGGATCAGGGCGATCGAGCGCTTACGCGGGCGTGGCATGATGAGCAGGCTATCAAGCGCCTGGCGAGAATATGAGGCCGTCTGTCCCAGCAATAGGCTCCAGGGGCGCTTGCTGGGCAGAGAATCTCTGTTCAGCATGATTGACGTTGCTCAAGCTTGGGGGGTCGCGTGGCTGGAGTTGAAACCAAGGAGGAAGTCCTATCCTACCTAGACAAGGTGACACGGGAGATTGACCCGCTTAGGCCGGAACCTTTCACAACCACCGCCGTCGCCAGTGCCTGCCACGTGAGTCGTAACCTAGCAAGTCAATACCTTAACGAGCTGGCGAGAGAAGGACTTGCGATAAAGGCTGGCTCTCGACCAGTGTACTTCCTCCATCGCAGGGATATGGAACGGTACCTGCAGGCTAAGCTCGACAGGAACGAGTTTTCCTCAATCTCCGAGTTGCTCATGTCGGCCGGGAGAAGGGCATCACGAGACTTCGAGCAGGCAATCGGAAGCGATTTGTCTCTCGGCCAATGCGTCGAGCAGCTCAAGAGCGCAATGCAGTACCCTCCTCGCGGAATCCCTGTGCTTCTCGTGGGGGACCACGGAACGGGGAAGGAATACCTCTCGAGGCTTACCTTCGAGTATGGCATGAATGCGGGGATTCTCGGAAAGAACGCCTCGTATGTCTTGGTTGACGCATCCCGACATATGAATGCCGGGACGTCTCTCGAACGACTCGTCTTCGGCGATGGAAAGATGCTGGGTACCGTCGGGAACTCCCACGGGGGAGTGGTTTACATTCGACGCTTTGATCACTTGGATCCCATATCTCGTGATGCCATACTCCAGAGGATTCGAGAAGGCGAGACTGGCATACAACAAGAGGGTGGCTCCGCACGCTTCATTCTTGGAACGAGTCGAGAGATTGACAGCGATGCCGTGAGGGCAATTGCGCGGTCTATCCCCATCGTGATTAGGCTCCCGCGCCTTTCGGAGAGAACCATGGAGGAACGCACGCTCCTCGTTATGGACTTCCTCAAGAAGGAGGGCAGGCGAGTTGCATCTGACGCGGCAATCAGCCGTGGAGCGCTCAGGGCTTTGGTCGCAAATGAGTTCGAGGACAACGTAGACGGCCTTCGCGCATGCATAACCAACTGCTGCGCCAACTCGTATCTCAACAGGAAGGATGACCGGCTTGTAATACAGACCTATAACCTTCCTCCCGATATCATTTCTTCTCTTCAGACAAGAGCTGATGACGATCAACTTGTCTCCGGCGGTGCGGAGGAGGCTTTTTACGCTCATCGACGCGTAACCGGTATATTCCAACAAATTGTTGACTCGTTCTACTCATTCGAGGAGGGAAGGCTCTCGTTTGACGAGTTCTTTTCTTCGGCAGTTGCGGCACTGAAGTCCTACGAGGACTTCCTGGATTTCGGCGACCAGAACGAAGACGGGCGCTCTGCTTCCTATGAACAGGTCATTGGACCTGTAGTCGATGAAATCAACGAGTCTTACGGCCTGGACCTGACGAGGAAGACTGCTCGGCTGCTGTCACATTTGGTTGCATCTCAGCTGTGGGCAGGAACTCCCTTGACATCGTGGCGCATGCACAACCGGGCCACCTTCAAATCCCTTTGCGCGGAGCTCTCCCGCCGTCATTCGGTGGCTTCTTCCGCAGTGTCTCAGATTGACTCCAAGGTGAAGCTCGCGCTTGGCGTGGAAATGGATGACTTGGTTCGGGCAGTGCTTCTTCTAGACATCTGCCAGGCCCTCTCTCCGGGAACCAGAAGGAGAAAGGCATTGGGGATTGTGATGTGTCATGGCTACTCGACCGCCACGAGCATTGCGGAGGCGGCTAACAGGATGCTCCGCGTGCGGGTGTTCGAGGCTATCGATATGACTTACGAGCAGCAGTTCTCGGATGTGGCAATTCCCCTTGCGCATCTGCTGGAGCGCTTCTCGTTCTGCGAATCAATGGTCATTCTGGTCGACATGGGCTCATTGGAGCAGGTCCTAGATGTGATTCCAAGCTCCATCAGCAGCGACGTGTATGTGATGACCAATGTGTCGACTGGCCTTGCCCTGGAAGTGGGAAGTATCCTTGCGAGTCGCGAGAGCCTGAGCGACAGCCTACCAAAGGTCATCGAATCCGCATCCCCGAGCTATCGCGTTGCCCGGCTGTCAAAAGCGGGAGAGACAGTCCTCTTCTGTTCCGAGGCGGGTGTAACCGCTGCCGAGAAGATTAGAAGGCTCATCCAAGATAGTCTCCCACAGAGCCTTCCGATCATTTTTGCGACCTGTGACTACGAAGAGCTGGCGAGGGATGGGAATCAGTCTCCTTCCGTCGAGGGCGAAAACGTTCGAGCTATCGTTGGGACGATGAATCCTAACGTTACGTCCGTTCCCTTCGTCGCCTTGGAAGATCTTCTGAGTCAGGGCTACTCAGACAAGCTCGATGCCGTGTTTGCGAAGTACTTGGACCGTGCTGACATATCCGCATTCCACTCTGCGCTCCTGAAAAACCTGACGCTGAAGAACGTCGTTGAATCAATAACCATTCTCAACCCAGAGATGCTCTATGTTGAAGCCGACAATGCTATCCGACGACTTGCACAGCTCAGCGGGAAGAACATCGACTCGAAAAGAAGGCTCGGCCTCTACGTGCATCTTTGCGGACTGATCGAGAGACTCGTGACAAACAACTTCGTTGACTCCTTCTCGGGGGAGGATGAGTTCGTGCGTTCGAATTCCGAGTTCATTGCCTGGTTCCGAGCCGCGTTCTCCGAGATGTGTCAACGCTATCGCGTTGAGGTCCCTGTTTCGGAGATAGCTTATGTGCACAAGATGCTCGAGGCCGATGGCTCCATTGGGGAATCTACTCGCAACGGACGCGTTTCTCTTGAAGACGAGTGATGACGCTAGAAGTGTCGAAGGGTTGTGTCGAGCAGAATACGACGCGCACACACTGAGATTGCCGATTGTCGAAAGTGGCTTGTGAACGGCGTCTCTCCTTAGCCGTGCCGGCCTCCGCGCTCTCTCGTCCCTATCTTCTATGCCACGGGCAAGCAGACGAGCTTGCCGTCATGGACGTACACGGGGGAAGGGAGATTGAGTTGAGCATTGTAGCAGCGAGAATCGACAATCGCTTGCTCCACGGCATCGTGGCCACCCAATGGGTCCCAAGGATGAAGCCGCAGAGAGTGATGGTTGTCGACGATGAGTATGCTGGCGACCCAACAAAGAAGGCCGGCATGCGCATGGCCAAGCCTGCGGGCGTAGCGCTCTCCATCATTGGCGAGCAGACCGCACGCAATCACTTTCGTGAGGGTAAGTACGATGACCACACGGTCTTTGTGATTGTCCGTGACCCCCGCATTATCCAGCGGCTCGAGGAGGACGGGCAAAAGGTGCCAAAGCTCACGATCGGTGGGACCGTCTCTCCCCAGGAGGGCCAGGCGGCAACCCAGGTGAGCCGCCGCGCCTACGTGCTCGATGCCGAGGTTCCCGTCTACTCAGCGATTGCGGCGCATGGGACCAGCATCGACATCCAGTACGTTCCGGCAGACAAGGACGAGCCGCTCTCCAAGTACGTCGACCTCTGAAAGGAGTTGAGCGGGTATGCAAATTGCTGCATGGCAGATTGTTGTCATCACGCTGCTGGCTTTTATCTATAGGGTTGATCGACTTGGAACGCAGGTGTGCGGCCACAATGCCGTTCTCTACGCCTGGCTTGTCGGCCTGATAATGGGCGATGGAATGACCGGCCTAATCGTTGGAGCGTCCGTACAGCTGATGTCATTGGGCGTCGCGGCCCTTGCCGGGTCTTCGGTCCCGGATTACCCCCTTGCGGGAATGGTCGGAACCGCAGTGTGCGTCATGACTGGACAGGATGAGGGCGTTGGCCTTGCCGTTGGTATCGCCGTTGGCACCATGGGTGTCCAGCTCGATGTTCTCGCAAAGACCGCAAACGTGTTCATGGCGCACAAGCAGCTTGATTATGCGCAGAGCGGACAGTATGAGAAGATGAAGGCGGTGACGCTTATTGGGCCAGTGCTGTTTGGACTGACGGATGCCATCCCCATGCTCATCGTGCTCGCGTTTGGCGGAGACGTCGTTAATGCCATCCTCTCGGTGGTTCCCGCGTGGTTCACCAAGGGTCTCTCGCTTGCGGGTGGTCTGCTGCCCGTGATCGGCATGGGAGCACTGCTTACCTACATGCCCGCCAAGCAGTACTTTAGCTTCCTTGCCATTGGCTTTGTGCTCTCGGCATACCTCGGCCTGTCGATTCTCCCCGTGGCAATTCTCGGTGGAGCCGCTGCGTACGAGGTCTACAAGAATCTGACCTCGCGGAGTGCCGAGCAGTCGATTACCGCCTCAGAGGGAGGTCTTGAAGATGAGTAAGCAGATTGAGCAGGACTCGACCCAGGCTCCGGCAGACGAGAGCGGCCGTTTGCTCACTGACAAGGACATCAGGAAGTGTGCCTGGCGTTGGTGCATGTCGGTCAATGGCTTCAACTATGAGACCCAGCTTGCACCATCCGTGGTGTTTTCCGAGGCAGATGCCCTCAAGAAGATCTATCGTGATGACGACGCAGCATACAGGGACTCCCTGGAGAACTCGGCAAAGTACTTTAACGTGACGCCTCCAGTCGCAGGAATCCTTCTCGGTGCGGGACTCGCGATGGAGGAGAAGAACGGTACGGCAGCCTTGGGGGCCGTCCAGGACCTCAAGGTCGGCCTCATGGGGTCGCTCTCCGGAATCGGTGACGCCATAATCTGGATCCTTATCCCAACGGTTTTCGGCTCCATTTCTGCCTACCTGGCACAGAGTGGCAACCCCATCGGTGCGCTCCTGTTCGTGGCTGTCAACCTCGTGTTTAGCCTTGGGGTTAAGATCAAGAG
Organism: Tractidigestivibacter sp.; assembly: GCF_057241865.1. Lineage (NCBI taxonomy): Bacteria > Bacillati > Actinomycetota > Coriobacteriia > Coriobacteriales > Atopobiaceae > Tractidigestivibacter > Tractidigestivibacter sp. The sequence goes on along the minus strand of NZ_DBHHPX010000008.1, from coordinate 82,844 downwards.
CTGGGATTGGGGATATCACTTCGGCACCCAGCTCATCACCAGCCTTGCTGACAAAGTCGCGGCACTCACTGAGTCCATGAGCGTTCTCGGCCTCACCGTCGTCGGTGCTCTGATTCCCTCCGTCGTCAAGCTCTCGACCTCATTGACGATCAACATCGGGGATGTCTCCTTCGGACTGCAGGAAGGGCTGTTCGACAAGATTCTGCTGGGACTCCTGCCGGTATGCGCCACCGCGATCGTCTATCAGCTGATAAAGAAGGGTGTCTCGACAAACAAGATCATCCTCGGAATCATCGTCTTCTGCTGGCTTGGCGCTGCGTTCGGCTTCTTGGGTTAGCGTGCTTGGCGGGATGGGTCTCCATCCCGCCAATGCTGGAGGTATGCAATGAAGGTCTCTTCGACGAAGGTGGACATTGCGCCGAGTGGGGTTTTCTATCTTGACGGCTATCTCAATGACATCCGACAGCTTCCGGGTGCAGGCATTCATGACGAGCCCTATGCCATCCTCCTACTGCTGGAAGAGAGCGGACAACGTGCGTTGTTCGTTGGCATCGATGTGTGTCAGGTTAGCCTTTCAAGAACCAGGAAGATGAGGAGCCTCCTCTCCTCTCTGCTAGGCATTCGCGACGAGTTCATCGTCATCTCTGCGGTCCACAGCCATTCGTGTCCCAACGGCCTTCGTGACGGCAGCTCAATTTCCCATGACACCCCTGGTTACGAGGAGCTCGTGACCGGTCTTGTAGTCCAGGCGGCCTCCCGGCTTCCGGAGATGCTCGCTGAGGCAAAGCCCGAGATCCTGGCCACGAGAATCAGAGGATGGTACTCAAATCGCAACGACAAGGACAAACCGTTTGACGATCAGGCCTTTATCGTGAGATTCGTGGCAGATGATGGCTCCACTGTTGGGGCGATGCAGAACTTCAATTGCCATTCGACCGTCGTTGGGCCGTTCAACCGTCTGATAACGTCCGATCTTCAGGGGTCGGTTCGAGCTTTGCTCGCGCCTTGGGTGGGCATCACGCCCTATGCGTTCACGGGCGCGTCCGGAGATTTGGGAAACAGGCAGTTTCGTAGGGGTGACGGATTTGCTGAGCTCCAGCGGACTGCCGTTGGTATCTCGGCGGAGTTCATGAAGGGCTCCTTTGAGCCGGTTGAGCTTGGGGTACCAACGGTCCGTGAGTTCACTCACAACGTGGACTACGACAACGGACAGTACTTCACGAGGTACCAGGAGCTTCTGGAGAAGGCAAAGCAGACACTCGCCGACGATTCTTCGACGGCGACGAAGAAAAAGCTGGCGCGGACGGAAGTGCATAGGCTGAGTGAGAAGCTCGAGATTGACCGCGTTCAGTTTCCTATAGTGATGAGGGTCATCGACTTCGGAGGACTAGTCTTCGTGACTTTTCCTGGTGAGCTTGGCAGCGTCCTTGGGATGCGTATCAAGTCAATGTTTCACTCGCGGCGGTGCCTTGTTATTGGGTACGCAAACGATGCGCAGGGCTACTTCGTCCCGAGCGAGGACTTTGGGCGTGGATACGAATCGTTTGTGACGAAGCTTCCTCGCGGTGGCATCGAGTCAGTGCTTGACGAGTTTGAGGAGTGGCTGTGAGACACGTAATTCTCGCTTCGCACCATAAGTTTGCCGCAGGTCTCGCAGACACGATAGAGTTCATTGGCGGGATAGGCGACTTCGACGTCATTTGCGCTTATATCGACGATACTCCGCTGGACGTTCAGGTCAAGGCATTGTTCGACGGATATGGTGTCGATGACGAGGTCCTCATTCTCACCGACATTATGCAGGGGAGTGTCAGTCAATCATTTGCACCATATATGAACGGTCATGTATTCCTTGTTGCCGGAGTTAATGTGGCGTGCGCGCTTGAGCTCGTACTTACTCCGGAGCCCCTGACGTACGATGCGATCGAAGAGGTTCTTTCCAAGGCGCGGAACTCCATGCAGCTTATGAACAGAGTTGACATCGAAGTAGCAGAGGGTGACGAGTGAACTCGCTAAGGCCGCATGCGCAATTTGAGTTGGGGCTGGTGGTGGTCTGCGCGGGCGGCATGATGGACGGCTATGCCTTTACGGCTCACGACCAGGTATTTGCAACGGGGCAGACGGGGAATGTAGTGCGTCTGGCACTTGCGGCATCTCAGCTTGATCCTTATTCCTTTCTCAGATACTTCATCCCCATAGTCTCTTTTGTCGCAGGCATCATTCTCTCCCGTCTGGTGTCGAGCAGGTTCTTTAACGGAAGAGAATCATCGGTGCAGAGTTGGGTAATCGATTTTGAAGCGGTAACGTTTGCGGTGATTGGAGTCTTCTCTGATTACATTCCAGATTTCATGTCCGACTGTGTGATTGCCTGCTGCGCGGCAATGTCATTCGAAAACTTCCGGGAGCTAGGACAGGGGTCGCGTTACTCAAGTACGTACTGCACTGGGAATCTCCGCTCCTTTTCGGAAGCCCTTTATGGGGGCTTATTTGAACATGAGCCAAATGAACTGAGACGAGCGTTCCACTATTTGTCTCTCATCGGTTCCTTTTTTGCCGGCGTGGTCATCTGTGGCTACTTTGTCGAGAGAATCGGCGGGTCTGCTGCGCTTCTCATTTCCATCACGTTCCTTTTCGCGAGACTGTTCGTGGACGGATGGCTGTCAGGTGGTCTGCCATCAGAGTAGACGAACTCGTAGTTAGTTGGAGGCTTATCATGCGCATTGACGAGGCAATCGCTGTTGTGAAGGGCTACTGCCTGGGGATTTCCCCATGGACGGGCGCACCTATCGATGAGGCGACCACTCGTGACAAGGTCACCTACGGTACGACCGAGAGGGAATGCTCGGGAATCGTGACCTGCATCTGGCCGACCGCCAACGTCATCCGCCAGGCTATGGACTGCGGCGCCAACCTCATTATCTCGCACGAGGCGCTGTTCTGGAACCACGGAGACCACCAAGACGTGATTGGGAAGACCAAGGCCTATGCCGAGAAGAAATCCCTGCTCGACGCATGGGGAGGCACGGTCTGGCGTTGCCATGACTACATTCATTCGGGCGTTCCCATCGATGACGATGCCATGGTCGACGGCATCTTCTTCGGCTTCGCCAGGAAGATGGGGTGGCAGGACTGCCGCGTGGGTGATGTCGCCCGCTGCCGTGACTTTGAGATTCCCCAGCTTACTGGGGTTGAGCTTGCGCGGCGGCTCGTTAGCAACCTGGGCCTCAACGGGACGAGAATCACAGGAGACCTCTCTGCGGTCGTGCGAAGGGTCCACATTCCGAAGCACGTGATGGGGGACCCCGCCTCCGATACACACGAGATTAACTTTGTCGATAGCGAAGGCGTGGACGCCTTGGTGACCATGGAGTTCATCGACTTTACGACCTGCGAGTACATCCGGGATGCAGGGATGTTGGGCGAGGGGAAGTGCGCTATCACGGTTGGGCACTTCAACCTGGAAGAGCCTGGGATGGAACTCATGGCGAAGTGGCTTCCCGAGGCGTTGGGGACCTCTGAGATCTCCGTCCACTTTGTCCCCATGGGCGACACATACCAGTACATTGTGGGATAGCGTCCTAGCGACCCCGGAGGTGCCCGGGTGAGCCAAGGGTGTCCGGATGGCCCAGCAGTGCCCGGGTGACCCCTGCCTTTCGCTGGTGCTATGGTTGCGCGGGGAAAGTCTCCACGTAACGCCAACTGCCTCGGACTTTGTCGTCTTGACGGTTGGGACCGCGCAAGTCTCCGCGCAACGCCAGCTTCCCCACAACGCCAGCAGCACCAGGAAGGACTCCGACAATGTCAATGCCAGCCACGCTCGCCCTGCAGATAGTTGTCATGTTCATGCTGGTGGGCGTGGGTTTTGCGATGTTTCGCGCGGGCAAGATCACCATGGAGGGCAACCGCACCATCGGGAACATCCTCGTGTACCTCTCGCTGCCTTGCGTCATTGTGAAGGGCCTCATGGTGGAGCGCACGGCGGAGAACGTTGCCGCGCTGGGAGTCTCGGCGCTCATGGGGTTTGCTGCGCTTGTCGTCTCCGCACTTGTCGCGCGTCTTGTCCTGCGGGATGACGCCATTGGCAACTTCTCGGCGACCTTCTCTAACCCGAGCTTCTTTGGGATTCCGTTGGTCGTGTCAATCCTTGGCCAGGGGCCCGTGTTCTATATGACCGCCTACATTGCGTTTATGAACCTGGGGCAGTGGACCTACGGCGTCTCGCTGCTCACGGGCGAGCGGGGGAGGGTGTCAGCGCGCTCCCTCGTGCGTTCGCCTTTCATGGTGGCGACGCTCATCGGCCTCGTGCTCTTTGCGACCCAGCTGCAGCTTCCGGGCGTGGTGACGAGCTGCCTGGACTACGTCTCGGCGCTCAACACGCCGCTGGCGATGTTTGCCATAGGGGTCTATCTGGCGCAGTCCCACCCGGCGGACATGCTCCACCGGCCTGGCCTCTACAAGGTTGCCCTGGCGCGGCTGCTGGTGACGCCTCTGGTGACCCTTGCGCTCCTGAGTCTGCTGCCTGCCACGATGCTCGAGATGAAGCTTGCGATTCTGGTGGCGCAGGCATGCCCCGTTGGCCTCAACGTTGCTGTCTACGCTCAGCTCCACGACGCCGACTACGTTTACGCGGTGGAGACCATCGTGGTCTCGGTGCTGCTCTTGTTGGTCTCGACTCCCCTGGTAGTTGGCCTCGCCCAGATGGTGTGGTAGCGCCTTGGCGTCTGTCCCATTCCCTGGCACCCGCTCTGTCCCCTGATCCCCGTTCTTTATCGGTATCTGTGAATCTCTCGCCGCATTCTCGCAGGTCGCGGGCATGGCGAGTCTCAGAAACCGCTAAAGAATGGGGGCAGGTATTGGGTGGCGTTGAGATTGTGGTTTCGAAACTATAAAATAATTCGAGTTTCGAAATCGACTGGGGTGGTGTATTCCATGCCTATGGTCTATCGCTCTGCCTATATGGAGCGCCTTCGTTCTCTCGGGGGGACGCATGACATCAAGGTCATTATTGGCGTGCGACGCTCTGGCAAGTCAGAGCTCATGAAAGCTTTCGCATCGGAGACATCTGCTAATGATTCCCTGTCGAACAACGTCTACCTCGATCTTCTCGACCTTGATAACGAAGGCCTCCTTGAGTATCAAGCTTTGCATAAACGAGTGGTTGAGATGTACCGAGAGGGTGCACACAACAGACTCTTCGTCGATGAGGTACAGCTTTGCGATGGTTTTGAAAGAGCAATAAATAGCATCTACAGTCGCGGTGGTTGGGATATTTACCTTACTGGCTCCAATGCATTCCTTCTGGGTTCTGGCCTCGCCTCTCTTTTCACTGGTCGCCAAAAAGAGATTCATATCTTTCCGTTTAGCTTCTGCGAGTATCGCGAGTACTTTGGAGGCGGAAGTGAGATTGACGATGACTTCAATGATTTCGTCAAGCGAGGTGGCCTGGCTGGTTCGTACGCGTACGGTAGCCTCTCGGAATCATACGGCTACATTCGTGACATCTATCGGACAATTCTCACCCGTGATTTGGTGCAAAAGTTCTCTCTATCCGACACCACGGTTTTGGAGCGTCTTGCTGAGTACATGATGGGTAATGCCGGCAATCTCAACTCTCCCAACAACATCGCCAACACTCTTGAGGCGAATAGGGTATCCACTAACCATGTGACCGTTGGCCGGTACATGTCATATCTGCGCGACACATTCGTATTCTATGAAGCCAGACGCTTCGACATTAAGGGAAAGAAGTATCTGAGCACCCAGGCCAAGCATTACGTTTGCGATACGGGTATGCGATACGCAATCCTTGGTACTCGCAACATGGTGTGGGGACGCATGTACGAGAACGTGGTGTTTCTCGAACTCCTGCGTCGTGGCTACGAGGTTTATGTTGGCAAACTCTACCAAAAGGAAGTGGACTTCGTAGCCAAAAGGGAGTCTGAGCTTGTGTATATACAGGTAAGTGATGACATTAGTCCGCAGCTGACGCTTAAACGCGAGCTGGCGCCCCTGCTCGCCGTTCGAGATGCCTATCCAAAAGTTCTTATTGCAAGAACGAGGCACGAGGAATATTCGATAGAGGGGGTCCGCATTATCGATATTGCAAGATGGCTTCTGGGCGAAGGGCCATTGAGCTGACGCGGCAGGACGACGGTTTTTCGGGGGCCCCTCGAGTGGCAACTGGCTTGAAGTTTGGTAAACCACAGGTCAGCGAATTGCCCCTGTCGATGTGATATATAAGGGATTGTACGAAATTTGCTGCTAACCGGAAGTGTCACGACGTGGCTGACCCCGGGACCCTCTCGCCTTCCTGCGCGCGTCCGGCGGAGTTTATCGCTCTTTCGTAAAACCCGTGTGCGGCAGCTGGGCAAATGCGGATGCTGTTTAAGAGAAAGCGATATTCTCTGCTGGGGGGAGACAAAGCTGGCGTCGGAGCAAGGGTTCCGTACGTCATTGCCACGGGAATGGGCCTTCCGGCGTCACTCGGGGCCGCTCGCAGAGCCGCCCCTCCCAGAATCATGCAGAGCTTACGCCCGTTTCCTCTCCGTTCTCCTCGCCAGCATGCCATCGTGCTAACATGCCTCCTAGGCAATGACGGAGAGGTTTGGTCGTCGCGTCGCCAGCGGACAAGAGATGGGGCTCACCGGCTGAGAGGCCCCTCCAAGGCTGACGCCCAGGGTTCACTCCACCAGCCGCAACCTCAAAGCGAGGCGTGGGCCGGCCCCATCCGGACGTCGGCGTCCCACCTGCGCGAGTAGGGAAGCCGTAGGCCCCACGGCACGGGGCGCAACGAGTGGGCGTGCGCGAGAGAAAACGCGCGCGTCAATCAAGGTGGTACCGCGGAGACATCCGTCCTTGGGCAGCATGGCCCGGGACGGTTTTTTACTGGCTTTGGAAAGGAACGCACCATGGCGATGTCCGATGACCTCAAGTCCATTGAGGCGCAGGTAGAGGAGGACCTCAAGGTCGCTGAGACCATGGAGGCGCTGGAGGCCCTGCGCGTAGGCATGCTCGGCCGCAAGGGCAAGCTCACGGCCCTCATGCACATGATGGGCCAGGTCCCTCCCGAGGAGCGGCGTGCCATGGGCCAGATGGCAAACGCCGTGCGCTCCAAGGTCGAGGCGGGCATCGCCGCCCGCCGCGAGGAGCTGGCAAACGAGCTCATGGAGCGCCGTATGGCCGCCGACGCCGTAGACGTGACGCTTCCCGGCCGCACGCTCTCGCCTGGCACGCAGCACCTTATCAGCCAGATTCGCGAGGAGATCGAGGACATCTTCTGCGGCCTGGGCTACACCGTCGAGGATGGCCCCTACGTCGAGACGACCTACTACAACTTCACCGCGCTGAACGCCCCTGAGGACCACCCCAGCCGCTCCGCGCGCGACACTTTCTACGTCGTGGACAACGCGCCCGAGGGTAAGGAGATCCACGTTCAGGGCGAGTCGGACGTCCTCCTGCGCACCCAGACCTCCGGTGTCCAGGTGCACACCATGGAGAACCACCAGCCGCCCATCTACATGATCTGCCCGGGAACCGTCTTTCGTCCGGACACGGCCGACGCCAACCACCTGCCGCAGTTCACGCAGGTAGAGGGCCTTGTGGTGGACGAGGGCATCACCTTCGGCGACCTCAAGGGCACGCTCGACTACTTCACCCGCGAGATCTTCGGCAAGGACCGCGCCACGCGCTACCGCCCGCACTTCTTCCCGTTCACGGAGCCCAGCTGCGAGGTCGACGTCTCCTGTGGCGTGTGCCACGGCAAGGGCTGCCGCTTCTGCAAGAACACCGGCTGGCTCGAGATCTTGGGCTGCGGCATGGTCGACCCCAACGTCTTCCGCTACTGCGGCATCGACCCCGAGAGATACACCGGCTTCGCCTTCGGCATTGGCGTCGAGCGCGTGGCAGCGCTCCGCTACGACCTGCCCGACCTGCGCATGCTCATGACCGGCGACATGCGCTTCCTGAAGCAGTTCTAGAGCTGGCGTGCACACCGGCGCATCGGCCGGGAAGACGAAAACGAGGGGCGGCGCAGCGTGCCCGCCCAACATGGAAAGGCAATCACAATGCGAGTTTCGTATGAGTGGCTCAAGGACATGGTGGACGTGCCCGAGGACCCCAAGGACCTGGTCAACGAGTACATCCGCACCGGTACCGAGGTCGCGGCCGTCGAGCGCGTGGGCGCCGATCTCGACCACGTCTACACGGCGCAGGTGGTGAGCAAGAAGCCACACCCCGACTCCGACCACCTGTGGCTCTGCCAGGTATCCGTTGGCGACAAGAACGTCGACGAGAACGGCAGCCCTGTGCCCCTTCAGATCGTGTGCGGCGCGCAGAACTTCAACGAGGGCGACCACATCGTGACCGCCATGGTCGGCGCCGTGCTCCCCGGTGGCGTGAAGATCAAGAAGTCCAAGCTCCGCGGCGTGGAGTCCTGCGGCATGAACTGCTCCGAGCGCGAGCTCGACCTGGGCAACGACCACGAGGGCATCATCGTCCTGCCGCCAGACGCGCCCGTGGGCATGCTCTACACGGACTACCTCGGCAGCTCGGACACCGTGATCGACTGCGAGATCACCCCCAACCGCCCGGACTGCCTTTCTATGACGGGCATGGCGGTGGAGACCTCGGCCGTTCTCGACGAGGACACCCACATCACGCTTCCCGCCATCAAGGACGAGAAGGGCCCCGACGCCCGCGACCTGGTGGACGTGCGGATCGATGACGCCGAGCTCTGCCCGCGCTACACGGCCCGTGTGGTGAGAAACGTGAAGATCGGTCCCAGCCCCGAGTGGCTCGCGCGTCGCGTCATTGCCGCAGGCTCCAGGCCCATCAACAACGTGGTGGACGTCACCAACTATGTGATGTTCCTCACCGGCCAGCCGCTGCACGCCTTCGACCTGGGCAAGCTCCAGAAGCGCGAGGACGGTAGGCGACACGTGGTGATCCGCGCCGCCCACGACGGCGAGGGGCTCACCACCCTTGACGGCAAGGAGCGCACGCTCACGTCCGACATGTGCGTCATCACCGACGGCGGCGAGACGCCCATTGCCCTTGCTGGTGTCATGGGTGGCCTCAACTCCGAGATCGACGAGACCACGACCGACGTCCTGCTCGAGAGCGCGACCTTCTCGCCCGGCCACACCTCCCGCACGAGTCGCAGCCTCGACCTCATGAGCGAGGCTTCCATCCGCTACGAGCGCCAGGTCGACGGCGCCGGCTGCGCGGCCGTCTCTGACGTGGCCGCGGCCCTCTTCGAGGAGTGCTGCTCGGCCGAGGTCTGCCCGGGCATCGTGGACGTCTATCCCGCGCCCGTGCCTGCGCCCGTGGTTCGGATGCGACCTGTCCGCGTGCGTGCGCTTGCCGGTGCGGACATCCCGGACGACTTCATGGCTTCTCGCCTCAGGCGCCTTGGCTGCAGGGTTGAGCCTGCAGGCGAGGGCGCCTATGCGGTGACCACCCCCACCAGCCGTCCCGACCTTACCCGCGAGGCCGACCTCATCGAGGAGGTCCTGCGCCTGTGGGGCGAGGGAGACATCACGCCCACGCTTCCCGCCGCGCGCAACCATGCGGGAGGCCTGACCGTCGACCAGCAGCGCATTCGCAAGATTGGTCGTACGCTGCGCGCCTGCGGCCTCTCCGAGACCACCACGTACTGCTTCGCAGACGAGAGCGACCTTGCCAAGCTCGGCATGAGCGAGGAGGGCCGTGGCATCCCCGTCCAGATCATCAACCCGCTCGTGGCCGATCAGGCCCAGATGCGTCGCTCGATCCTGCCGGGGCTTCTCCGCTCGGTGGCGTACAACCTCGACCACGGTGTGGGTGCGGTGGCACTCTCCGAGATCGGTCGCGTCTTCTTCGGCCGCGAGAGCAAGAGCCAGCCTGATGAGCCTGGCTTTGTGTGTGGCGTGCTCTCGGGTCGTCGTGATGACGAGTGGTGCCAGAAGTTCTCGGACTACGACTTCTTTGATGCCAAGGGCGTGGTCGAGCAGCTCCTCTCGGCACTTCGCGTGACCAAGGTGCGCTTCAAGGTGGCGGACCCCCAGTCCTACGGCTGGCTGCAGCCTGGTCGCGCGGCCGAGGTCTACGGCAACAAGGGCGAGCTCATTGGCTGGGTTGGCGACATCCACCCCAAGGCGCTCAAGGCATTTGGCATCGATGCCCCCGTGGTTGCGTTTGAGCTCTCGGTCGATTCGCTCCTGCGCCTCGCCCACCGCGAACTGCCCTACGTCGACGTGCCCACGCTTCCTGGCGTCGACGTTGACCTGGCAATTGTCGTTGACGAGTCTGTGACCTGCGAGCAGCTCGAGCAGCGCATCAGGAGCGCCGGCGGCAAGCTCTTGTCCGACGTGCGCCTCTTCGACGTCTACCGTGACCCCGTGCGCGTTGGCCTGGGCAAAAAGTCGATGGCCTTCTCGCTCACCTACCGCTCTGCGGACCACACCCTCACCTCGGAGGAGGCTGACCGTGCCCATAGGAAGCTGGTGGGCAAGGTCTGCCGTGCCACCGGCGGAGAGGTCCGCGGCTAGCGGGCCGTCCGCGCCGAAAGGACGTACGTGCCGAGCTGGAACATACACACCGCCCACGTCGAGCGGCTCCTTCGCGAGGAGGGGGCCGCCCGGCTGGGCGTGCATGACGTGAACGCGTTCCTCTTCGGCAACTTCCTGCCCGACATCTACGTGGGCTATATGGTGCCGGTGCCTGTCTCGAGGCTGCGCAGTTATCGCGAGACGCACTTTGCCGACGGTGGGGCCATTCCTTCGCCAAACTATGAGGTGTTTTGGGAGCGCTATGTTGTGAGGCCAGACGTGGTGGCAGCGGATGGTCCTGTGCACGACCTGGTGCTGGGCGCGTGGGCGCATCTCGTGTGCGATTCCGTGTACAACGCGCACGCGCGCAACTACATTGCGTCCATTGGCGTGAAGCCCGGCGATGCCACCCGCAAGCGCAAGCAGCGCGACTTTGCCCTCTTTGGGAGGACCTTTGACATCTCGCTGCACCCGCGCGCGACGCCCGAGCTCATTGCCGCTTGTGCCGCGTATCCGCAGTATCCCGTGGACGAGGACGATGTGCGTGAGGCCGTTGCGGTGGCGGGACATATCGTGGACAAGAACCACGCGGAGCTTATCCGTGGCGTTCCCGCGTATGACATGCTTACGCCGGAGTTCTTCTCGAAGGCGTCGGCCGAGGCGGACGCGAGGATCGTCTTGGGTCTTCTCAGCGCGACGGGATGACGGCAGGGCAGCAGTTTGCCGCTGCGGGGCCAGCCCTGCCCGTGACGTTACGTGGGGTTCCGGTGGTCGCAGGCAGATTGACTGGGTTTCCCAGCAAGGTGTATCTAAAACGCAGATTTCTGTGGCGGCCTTGCACATCCCTGCAATTCCGTACACGCTAACGCAACGTTTATCGCCTATGGTTGTGTAACGGCGCGGCATACTCGCGCCCAGGACGAGAGGAGTAGCGATGAGCTGGTATGAGCCATCATTTGTCTATCAGGTCTACCCGTTGGGGCTATGCGGTGCCCCACACGAGAACGACGGTGCCACGGTGCCGCGGTTGCGCAAGCTCGTCGATGACGGGTGGATTGACCACATGAAGCGCTTGGGTGCCACCTGCCTCATGCTCAACCCCGTGTTCCAGAGCCTTACGCATGGCTACGACACTACGGACTACACTACGGTCGATTGCCGCTTGGGCACCAATGACGACCTGCGCTTTGTTGTAGATGTGTGCCACAAGGCGGGTATTCGCGTGCTGCTCGACGGCGTCTTCAACCACGTGGGACGCGACTTCTTCGCATTTCGCGACGTGCGCGAGAAGGGCCAGCAGAGCCGATATGCTGGCTGGTTCAACATCGACTGGAACGGCAACAGCGAGTTCGACGATGGCTTCGGCTATGAGGCCTGGGCGGGGGTCTCGACGCTCGTAAAGCTCAACCATGCCAACTTCGAGCTCAACGACTACCTCGCCGATGTCATTCGCGGTTGGGTGCGCGACTTCGACATTGACGGCCTGCGTCTGGACGTGGCCTACTGCCTGGACCGCGGATACCTTGGCTATCTGCGTCAGATCGCCGACGGCATTTCGCAGGATCGTGGCGAGAAGTTCGTGCTGGTGGGCGAAACCATGTTTGGTGACTACAACCAGTGGATGGGCGATGGCCTCTGCGACTCGGTGACCAACTACGAGGCCTACAAGGGCCTTTGGTCGAGCTTCAACAGCGCGAACATGCACGAGGTTGCCTACGCGCTCGAGCGCCAGAGCGGAAGCCAGCCTTGGGACCTCTACACGGGCAAGCACCTTCTCGACTTTGTCGACAACCATGATGTGCCGCGCATCGCGACCAAGCTGGACGACAGGCGCCAGCTCAAGCCCCTCTATGGCCTGCTCTTTGCCATGTGCGGCGTGCCGTGCGTCTATTACGGCAGCGAGTGGGGCATCGAGGGCGAGCAACACTATGGTGACTATGGGCTGCGTCCCGCGCTGGACGCGCCGGAGTGGAGCGACCTCACGGACTGGATCTGCGCTCTAGCGCATGCGCGCGTGAAGAGTGACGCCATCGTGTGGGGTGACTATCACGAGCTGCAGTGCCAGCCGCAGCAGCTGGTCTTCCAGCGCAGTCATGGTGACGAGCGGGTCATTGTGGCGATAAATGCGTCGGCCGAGCCGGCCGTGGCGCACTTCGATGCGGGATGTGGGCGCGCCGTTGACCTCATCTCCGGCGAGCCACACGACTTTGGCGGGGGCTCGGAGCTGGCCCCCTTCTCGGCTTACTGGTGGCGCTGCGAGCGGTAGGGGAGCAATGACCGTGCGAGGTTCTTCGCGTGCGAACGGCAGGCAAATGGCCGAAGGTGCAGGGGAGTGCGTGGCGCACGTGCTTTTGGTGGGAATTTGGTAGTTGGCAACGGTTGGTGGCCGGCAGTCGGGGGGATGCCGGCCTCCTCACTGGCAGCTGGAGGCGAGTCCTGTCCTTCTCGGATGGATGACTGTGCATGAAATTGCTCTATCGAGCGGTTTTTCGAGAGTCGTCGCATGAAAACGCGATATCGCAAGGCGCCTCGGTGCATCTATCATCAAATTTGAAAATAAGTATTACAAATAATGCATATATTTGGAATAATATGCACTAATATGGAATTATAGTTGCACTTTTGATGTGAAAGCCCAAAATCGACCTTACGATAGCCTGTTTTCATGCAGCGGAAGCAAAAAAGTCGTGCGATAAGCCATTTTCATACAGTTGGACCCCTGTGGCTTGGCATCATTGCTTGCCAAACGCGTTGTGGACAACGCTACTGCTGGGAGGTTGGATTGGTGCCGCCCCGAAGGGCCCTAGCTATTAGGGTAGCCGCGCCTCCCCTAGTCTCCCTGTTCGTGCTGTGCTACCGCACAGAAAGGCCGTCTCGGGAAGGAATCCCGAGACGGCCTTCGCAGCACTTGGAACAGCCCCTATTGGACCTGTGCCACCATAGCCATGTTGGTGCTGGTGGTGTAGTCGCCCTGACGTGGGGAGGTCTGCGGGTCGCCGGCGGTGATGACCACGATGTCACCGGGGCTCACGACCTCGTTCTCCTTGGCGACGGTGAGGGCGTTGTAGAGCGTGTTGGAGAGCGAACTCTGCTCGGTCGTCTTGAACGCGTAGACACCCCAGTAGAAGCAGGTGCGACGAATCGCCTCGTCGCTCGGGCTCATGGCGTACAGAGGGATGTGCGGGCGGAAGTTGGAGACGATGCGCGCTGTGCGGCCGGAGTGCGTGGGGCACAGGATGCACTTGGCGTCCACGCGGTCGGCCATCTCGACGGCAGCGAAGCCGGTGGCACCGTTCACGTTGCGCACGCCGCCGCGGTCGTGGTAGACGTTGCGCTCCTCGAGGTAGCACTCGGTCTCCTTGGCGATTTCGGCCATGGTGCGGACGGCGGCAACGGGGTACTTGCCGGCAGCGGTCTCGCCGGAGAGCATGACGCAGTCGGTGCCATCGTAGATGGCGTTGGCAACGTCGGCGACCTCGGCGCGCGTGGGGCGCGGGTTGCGGATCATCGAGTCGAGCATCTGCGTGGCGGTGATGACCGGCTTGTACGCGTTGTTGCACTTGCGGATGATGGTCTTCTGGATGTGGGGTACCTGAGCCGCAGGCACCTCGACACCCAGGTCACCACGCGCAACCATGATGCCGTCGGAGGCCGCAAGGATCTCGTCGAAGTTCTTGACGCCAAGTGCGCTCTCGATCTTGGGGAAGATCTGGACGTGCGGTGCACCCATCTCAACGCAGATGTCGCGAATCTGCTTGACCGCGGCACCGTCGCGGATGAAGGACGCGGCGATGGCGTCAATGCCCAGCTCGCAGCCAAACATGATGTCCGCATGGTCTTGGTCGGTGACGGAAGGCAGGCCAATGTTCACGTTGGGAACGTTGACGCCCTTCTTCTCGCCGATCTCGCCACCGTTGGTAACCACGCAGTGGATGTCAGAGCCGTCCACGTGGTCGACCTCAAGGCCAACCAGGCCATCATCGATCAGGATGATGGAGCCCTTCTTGACCTCGCTTGGAAGGTTGAGGTAGTCCAGCGAGATGTGTCCAGCGTTGCCGTGGAAGTCCTCGCTCGTGGGCTGTGCGGTCACGACGATGGAGTCGCCGGTGTTGACGGCGACCTTCTTGCCATCCTCGAGAAGACCGGTGCGGACCTCGGGACCCTTGGTGTCAAGCATGATTGCCACGGGGATGCTGAGCTCGCTCGAGATGCGGCGGACGCGCTCGATCATCTGGCGGTGGTAGTCGTGGCTGCCGTGGCTGAAGTTGAAGCGGGCAACGTTCATGCCACTCTCGATCAGGGCACGAAGGACCTCGTCGCTCTCTGTGGCGGGTCCCATGGTGCACACGATCTTGGTCTTCTTGCTAAATGCCATTTTTCTCCTTTTCCGCATTTCCTCTTTGATGCGAAGTCTGTGGCTAGCAGACGATGCTCCGGGGCACGAAATCGGTGCCATTGGCATATGCCTGCGCATTGTCGAGCGTGACGCGGGCGATCTGGCTCAGGGCCTCCTTGGTGAAGAAGGCCTGGTGAGAGGTCATGACCACGTTGGGGAAGGAGCAGAGACGCCCGGTGACGGAGTCGATGACCTCGCCTGCGCGGTCCTGGTAGACGTTGGCGTTCTCCTCCTCGTACACGTCGAGGCCAGCAGCGCCGATCTTGCCGGAGATGATGCCGCGGATGAGCGCCTGGGTGTCGACGAGGCCGCCACGGCCGGTGTTCACGAAGATCACGCCGTCCTTCATCTTGGCGATGGACTCGTCGTTGATCATGTGGTAGCTCTCCTCGTTGAGGAAGGCGTGCAGCGAGATGAGGTCGGCGCGGCGGAACAGCTCGTCGTAGTCCACGTACTCGTCGATGACGTGCTCCTCGTCGATGAGCCTCTGGTTGGGGTAGAGGTCGGAACCAAGGACCGTCATGCCAAAGCCCTTGCAGATGCGGCAGAGCGCGGCGCCGATGCGGCCGGTGCCGATGATGCCGGCGGTCTTGCCATGGAGCGTCTCGCCGACAAGGCCGGAGAGGTCGAAGTCGTTCTCGCGGACGCGGATGTAACCCTTGTGGATGCGGCGGTTGGCGCAGAGGGCAAGGCCCATGGCGTGCTCGGCGATGGCCTCGGGGGAGTAGGCGGGAACGCGGGTGACCTTCATGCCGAGGTCCTTGGCAACCTCGACGTTGACGGCGTCGAATCCTGCGCAGCGCATGAGCACGAGCTTCACGCCAAACCCGGCGAGGATCTCGAGGGTCATGGCGCCGCAGTCGGCGTTCACGAAGGCGCAGACCGCGTCATAGCCGCGGGCAAGGGCTGCGGTCATGGGCGTGAGGTTGGTCTCGGTGAAGTCGATCTTGACGTCTGGGTAGTCCTTGAGCTCCTTTGTGAACGAGTCCCTGTCATAGCTGGCGGTGCCGTAGAACAGAATCTTCATGGTTGCCCTTTCCTCGAGACCCTGTGGAATCAACCTCGCACGCGTTCACGTGCGGCCTTGGTAGAAGTTTACCGCATGCGAGCGGGAAGCGTGAGCTGTTCGGGCAAGTCCTTACGAATGAGACGGAGGCAGCGGGGCGGACGGATTGCACGGCCAGCGCAAACGATTGCGCGGCCCACCAATCGCCTCGGTGCCGAGCCGGAGGGTGCTTGGCCCCCGGGTGGGCCTACCCCAATAGGCGCCAGATGGTGGTCCGGCTTATCCCCAGGACGCGCGCCGCCTCCGTCTGGTTGTTCCCGCAGCGCCGTATTACCTCGCGAATGACGTCTTGCTCCACCTCGCGAAGCGGGCGCATGACGTCCGTGCCCCATGCGTTCGAGGGGGCTCCGGCGCCGAGGCCACCTCCTTGGGCGATGATTCCACGCACCGCCTCTGCGCCAATGGCCCCGCCTTCCGCTGCGGCAACGCACTGCTGAAGCGTGAGGTGAAGCTCCTCGTAGTTGCCCGGCCAGGAATAGTGCACCAAGATGTCCAGGGCCTCGTCGGTGAGCATGAGCCTTGGGGTGCCTACCTCCTCGCAGGTGGCGGTGAGGAGCAGCGTGATGGCACGCCCCAGGTCCCCACGTTCCCTCATGGGCGGGACCCTCACGATGCTGAACCTGAGGCTCTCGTAGAGGATCTCCATCGTTTTGGGATCAGGCGAGTCCGTGCTCTCCATCGAGACCATCAGACGGTTCCGCTCAACCATCCTCGTGCGTCGCACGATGTCCAGGAGCTGGCGCATCCTCTCTTCTCCCAGTGCTTGCAGGGAGTTGAAAAACAGCGTGCACTCTCCCGCGTAGAGCGGAGAGTTGGGGGAGTCGGCAAGGTATGCCCAGCTCTTCTCAGTTACCAGAGGGCAGTCGACTGTGACATAGGGGCGCGTGCTCAGGGGGCTGGAGAGGTAGAGAAGCTGGGCGATTTGCTCCTTGCCCGAGCAGGGTTCACCAAGGAGGAGGAGCGGCTTGGTCCCCCTCTGGACCCCGGCGACAAGCTGTGCCAAGTCCTCACTTGCCCGGGTTGTATGGAAGGCGCTCTTCTCATAGGATGCCTCGACCTCAGCCCTGTTGCTGCGTTCGATGCCCGCGTGCGAACTGTTGGATGGGGCGTTTGCCTGCGTCACGCTGAAGGCGAGGAACCTCCTGCCATCTGACTCCACAGGCGTCTTGTGAAGACGGAAGAGCCTCCGACCGCGTTGCAGCACCAGGCGCTCATCAGCCATTCCCGTGAGGTGCTGGCGCATGAAAGCTACGAGGTCGTCTCTGCCTTCCTCGAGGTTGGAGTAGGTGATCCTGCCCTCTGCCGAGAAGACGGCAAAGCGTGCGTCCTGTGCTCGGACGAGGTTCCAGAGCATGCGGTTCTTGGCGAGGAGGTCGTGGGTGCGCTGGCAGAACACGAGGGCTTGGTCGAGGGCGGCAGAGACGCTGGCCTCGCCGGACTCGAGGAGGAAGGCATTGAGGCCAAGGTCACGGCATCGAGGCAGCGAGAACGTGTCGCACAGGACGACAGGGTAGCTTCCCTCGACTACCGTTTGGAGCACGAGGGGAAGCTCGTCCTCGAAGGCGATCCCATGGAGGTCGAGGTCGAAGTCGCTGAACCTGGCCACCTCGCTCAGGGGGCCGATTGCGTTCTCAAAGCCCACGACGGCGGTTCGCCTGCCTTTTGGGTTATGGGCGATGAGGCACTCGTAGAAGTCCGCGACAGAGATTCCCACCTCGATGACGGGAAGGGCGAACTCGTCCTCGAGGAGCTGAGCGGTGCCGCCTCGTGAGATGAGGACGTCGTAGTCTGCCCCCATGCTCCCCAGGGCAGTGGCGAGGCCCTGTGAGAGGTCTCCCTCGTGGACGGTGACGGAGAGATCCGGGTAGCGTGGGGCGACGCGCTCCACCTGCTCGGCAAGACCATGGTAAGGCGCAATGAACAGGACGCTGTAGCGTGCGAGATGATTCATGCAGTTCCAATCTGGAACAAACTCACTTTCAAAATTGTCCCATATTGTAACCCAACAACCCTTCGAGAGAGGTTAATCCGCTGGCCTGCGTGCGCGATAGTGATTGCGACTGCAGGGGAGTTGCCGAAGGGAGGGGACCTTGGTGCGCGTGACGATCATCGCAGACGACCTGACGGGCGCCTTGGACTCTGGCGTGCACTTCCTTCCAGCGCAGGTTGAGGTTGCCGTCCTCGCCGACGCAGAGTGCTATCAGAACCCTGAAAACCTGCCCTGTGTGCTATCCATCAATGCGGATACGCGTCACGATACGGCCCAGGAAGCATACGAGAAGGTCTTCTCGCTTACCTCTGCCGCTCGCAAGGCTGGTGCACGTTGCGTGGTGAAAAAGACCGACTCTGCTCTCCGTGGCAATGTTGGTGCAGAGCTGGCCGCAGCATATGATGCGATGGGGGTTCGCCGCCTGCACTTCCTGCCTGCACTGCCGGGCATTGGTCGCGTCACCAAAGGCGGCGTGCAGCTGGTCGATGGCGTATCGGTATCCGCGAGCAGCTTCGGGCGAGACCCCTTTGAGCCTGTCGTGTGCTCACGCATCGACCACCTCGTCAAGACCCAGACCGATATCCCCGTATGCCTGGTGGCAGTGGGGGAGCCAGTGCCGACCGGTTTCTCGGGGATCATCGTCTATGATGCGACCACCGCAGAGGATATGCGCTCTCGCGTGCAAGAACTTGCCGACATGGGCGAGCTGGACGTCGTCGCGGGGTGCGCCGGTCTTACCGAGGCGCTCTCAGGCGTTCTCGGGCTGGGGAAGGACGATACGCCCGAGGCGGCCCCGCACGGCGGCAACCTTCTGGTCGCCTGCGGGAGCGTGAGCCCCGTGTCACACGCTCAGTGCGCCTATGCGCGAGAGGCCGGCGCGGCAGTGTTCCCCGTGGCGGGACATCAAAAGTGTAATCAGGCATGGACAGGTTCCCCCGAGGGCGCCGCGTTCGTCGAAAAAGTGGGGAAGAGCTGGGAGAACAGCCCTCTCACCGTTATCGACGGCAGCAGGCACGAGAACCTGGAGGGCCTTGTGCCCGAAGATGCCGATGTGCGCCAAACCGTGGCGGACAGCATAGCGAACATCCTTTTGCATGTATGTGAGCAGAAGATCTACGGCCGCGTGCTCGTCACCGGTGGCGACATCTTGGCGAGTTTCCTCGCGCAGGCGGGTGTGAAGCGCCTGCGACCTGCATCCGAGACGGTCGGCGGAATCGTTGCCATGGAGGTGACGCTCGGCGCGGGACACCTTGTGCTTGCGGCAAAGTCTGGTGGGTTCGGCGAAAAGGAACTCTTCGTTGATCTTTCTAGGAACTAGTTCCCAAAGCGGGAAAGGAGCAGTTGAAATGCTGACAATGTATTCCCTTAAGCTTCCGAAGGTGGTCTTCGGCGGTGAGGATTCGCTCGAGCGGCTCGCCGGCGTGCTCGAGAAGGAGGGCGCGCAAAAGGTGGCCGTCTTCACCGACCCGACGCTGCGCAAGCTGGGGCTCGTCGATCCCGTCCTAGCAGCCGTCAAGGCAGCCGGCGCCGAGGCCACGGTATACGACGACATCCCGGCAGAGCCCAGCTACGGCCAAGTGCAGGCCGTCGTCGACCAGGTGGCGGGCACCGGAGCGGACATCGTGGTGGCCGTGGGCGGCGGCTCGGTCATGGACACCGCCAAGCTCGCCTGCGTCTGCGCAGGCGCGGACTACACCGTCCACGACCTCCTGAGCGATCCCAAGCGCGCAAAGAAGCAGATTGCCTGCGTGGCCGTTCCCACCACGGCGGGCACGGGTGCCGAGGCAACCATCAACGCCATTGTGGCCGTCTCCGAGGACGAGGTGAAAATCGGCATTGTGAACGATGACATGATGCCCGATTACGTGCTTCTCGACGTGCGCATGATACAGAACCTCCCGCGCTCCATCGCCGCGGCCACCGGCCTTGACGCCATGTGCCACGCGATCGAGTGCTTCACCTGCAAGAAGGCGAACCCCTTCAGCGACACGTTTGCGCTGGAGGCCTTCGACCTCATCATCAACAACATCGAGCGCGCCTGCGACGACAAGGACACACTGGACGCCAAGCGCGCCATGCAGGTGGCCGCCCTCTACGGCGGCATTGCCATCACGGCTTCGGGCACCACGGCAGTCCACGGCCTGTCCTACCCGCTGGGCGGCAAGTACCACGTGCCCCATGGCGTCTCCAACGCCATCCTGCTCTCGCCGGTCATGCACTTCAACGAGCCGGCCATCCGAGACAGGCTCGCCATCGCCTACGACCGCGCCATCAAGGGCGATGCCAAGACCGAGGAGGAGAAGTCCGCTGCCGTCATCGAGCGCATGGACCAGATTGTGAGCCACCTGAACATTCCCAAGACCTTGGATGCGCTCGGTGTTCACGACGCGTCCATCGATTGGCTGGCCGAGGCCGGCATCAAGCAGCAGCGCCTGCTTTCGAACAACAAGCGCGAGGTCACGCTCGAGGACGCAAAGGCGATCTACCGCCAGATCATGTAGGGAAGGCAAGCGAAGGAAGGACAGGGCAATGGTTGAGTTGAAGGGCATCATCGTTCCCATCGTCACACCGATGAACGAGGACGAGTCGATCAACACCGACGAGCTGCGCCGCCAGGTTGACCGCCAGATAGACGCCGGCATTCACGGCATCTTCCCGTTCGGCACCAATGGTGAGGGCTACATTCTCAACTTCGACGAGAAGAAGAGGGTCCTTGAGACCGTTATCGATCAGGTAGCAGGACGTGTTCCCGTTTACGCCGGCACTGGTGCCATCTCCACGAAGGAGACCATCGAGCAGTGCAAGATGGCCGAGGCCGCAGGCGCCGACATCCTCTCCGTCATCACCCCGTGGTTCGCAAAGGCCAGCCAGCACGAGCTCTACGTCCACTACAAGACCGTCGCCGAGGCCGTGAAGACCCCTATCGTCTTGTACAACATCCCCGCTCGCACGGGCAACGCCATCGCCCCCGAGACCGTTGTCGAGCTGGCGAAGATTGACAACATCATGGGCGCCAAGGATTCCTCGGGCGATTGGGACAACCTGTCTGCCTACATCGAGGACACCAAGGGCATGGACTTCGGCGTTCTGTCCGGCAATGACTCTTTGATCCTCAAGGCCCTCAAGGCCGGCGCCAAGGGCGCTATTGCAGGATGCGCCAACGTGTATCCCAAGAACATGGTCGGCATCTATGAGAACTGGAAGAAGAGCGACCTCGAGGCCGCGCAGAAGTGCCAGGACGCTGTTGCTCCGCTGCGCGCATGCTTCAAGTACGGCAATCCCAACACCGTGGTGAAGGTGGCCGTGAATCTGCTTGGCTATCCCGTGGGCAAGTGTCGCGCGCCCTTCAACTACCTGCCCGAGGAGGGCATCGAGGCGCTCAAGAAGACGCTCGCTGACGACAAGGCGAAGGGGATGTGCTAATGGAGACGCGCCTTCCCATCATCGGCATCACCATGGGGGACCCCGCGGGCAACGGCCCCGAGATCACGGTCAAGGCACTTTCCGATGCGACGCTCTATGACCGCTGCCGTCCGCTGGTGGTTGGCGACGCAAAAATGATCGAGCAGGCCAAGGCTTTCGTCGGACACCCTGAGATAAAGGTACATCCGGTAAGCTCCGTCGACGAGGCCCTCTTCGAAGCGGGCACCATCGATGTCTGCCACATGGACCTTGTGAAGGATGTCGCTTCCTTCAGGATCGGCGAGGTCTCTGCAGAGGGCGGTATGGCCGCGTTCGAGAGCGTCAAGAAGGTCATCGAGCTTGCGATGGCCGGCGAGGTTGACGCCACCGTCACCAACGCCCTCAACAAGGAGGCCATGAACCTGGCCCTAGCCCCTAAGGGCATGCACTTTGACGGCCACACCGAGATCTATGCCACCTATACCCATACAAAAAGCTATGCAATGATGCTTGCCTGGCATGACTTCCGCGTTGTGCATGTATCCACTCACTGCTCGCTGCGCGAGGCATGCGACCGCGTCAAGAAAGATCGCGTGCTCGAGGTCATCGAGCTTGGCAACCAGGCCTGCCTCGATCTTGGCATCGATAGGCCCCGCATTGCGGTGGCGGGCCTCAACCCACACTGCGGCGAGCATGGGCTCTTTGGGACCGAGGAGGAGACCGAGATCGGTCCTGCCATCGAGGCCGCGAAGGCAGAGGGCATCGATGCCACTGGCCCCTGCCCGCCGGACTCCGTCTTCTCCGAGATGCGCGGCGGCTGGTATGACATGACGGTCTGCATGTACCACGACCAGGGCCACATCCCCACAAAGCTCCTCGGCTTCGTCTATGACCGTGACAAGCAGGCATGGAGGGCGGTCGAGGGCGTAAACGTCACGCTGGGCCTGCCTATCATCAGAACCTCCGTTGACCATGGCACGGGGTTCGCGCTCGTGGGCAAGGGGACCTCGAACGAGCTCTCCCTCGTGAACGCCATCGACTACGCGCTGCGGATGGCCAGGGGGAGGGCCGCCAGAAGCGACGGCTAGGCCGCGTGCGGGGGCTTTGACCCTTCGCCGGATATCACAACTCACTGCTTTGGAAGCGCGAGGATGCGTCCTCGCGAGGTGATGCGCTGCGAAAAAAGACAGCGCGAGGAAAGGAGAGGCGGAATGACTACTGCGATGGTTCTCGCCCTGGTCGTTCTTGTCGCCATGATTCTCATGATCATGTTCGACGTGCTTCCGTTTGGCCTGCCGCCCATAGCGGCCTGCCTCCTGATCGTCGTGTTTGGCTTGGGAGGTGAGAACCCGATTGCCTACGCCTTTGCCGGGTTCACGAACTCGACGGTATGGATGCTGGCCTTCTTCATGGTGATCCTTGCGGCGATTCAGAAGACCTCCATCATCAACAAGGTCAAGGACGCGATGACCACGCTGGTCAACAAGGGCGGCTTCAAGAGCTACGTGCTGCTCCTTCTCGTGGTCATGCTTGGCGCCTCGGTGGTTGGCATGGGATCGACGGCGTTCTACGTGCTTATCTTCTCGCTCGTGGTGACCATGCCCTACAACGAGAAGCTCCCGGGATCCAAGCTCATGCTCCCGCTGGGCATCGCCTCGAACCATCCACTGATCCCCATTAACGTCGCCCTCCAGTACGGTGTTGCCATTGCGGTTTTGGGTGCCTCTGGCCTGAGCGCTGACAGCCTGTCCATGGTGCAGTTCGGCATCGTGTCCTTCTTCCTGTCCATAGGCTTCCTGCTCTGGGCCATCATCGGCTACCGGTTCCTGCCCTCTCACCCCGTGGCCGCGCCCACGATCGAGAACAAGGAGGCACTCGAGGAGGGTGGCTCCACGCTGAGCAAGGCCCAGGAGAGCGTCACCATCCTTGCCTTTGTCGTCGCCATCATTGCCATGATGCTCGTCAACGTCATCGGCGCACTGTCCTACATCATCCCGGGCATCTGCGCCTTCGTGATGGTCATAGCGAAGGTCGTCGACTTCAACGAGTTCCGTGACAACCTGTTCTCGCCCATCATCCTCATGACCGCAGGTGTCATTCCCGTTGCCAACTGCCTGGCCGACACGGGCCTCTCCACGCTCGTCGGCAATACCGTCGCCGGTGCCTTGGGCACGGGAGTTCCCGCCTTCGTGGTGGTCTTCGTCTTCGCGCTCATCTGCTCCACCTTTGCCTGCTTCACTGGCTCCCAGGTTGGCATGGTCATGATCTTCGCCCCGCTGGCCATCTCCGTCTGCCAGGGTCTCGGCATCAACCCAATGGCTGCTGCCGTCGCCGTCACCCTCTCCGCTTGGAGCGGCCATTACATGCCAATCGACGGCCTGCCCGCCATGGCGTATGGCATGGGAAAGTACACCATGCCCGAGTTCTGGAAGTTCACCATCCCGCAGTACTTCGTCCGTCTGGTGTTCCTGACCGCTGGTGCCATGATTGTCTTTCCCGCATAAGCCCGATGTGTCCTGGGGCACGTCCACCTTCGTGTGGGCGTGTCCTCTCGTCTTTGCGGTGACTCCCCGTCGGGAGTCCCGCATTCCTCAGTGAGGAGGCTCTATGGCAATCAAGACTCTGGACAGACTGACCCCCGACGGGCAGGTCTACTACGACTCCGAGATGAGGCTGACCGAGGCCTTCGTGAACCCCGGCCCCTGGAAGACGGCGCATGGCCCGGGGCTGCTCGAGACCCGGGCGGGAACCATCCTGTGCTGCTGGTTTGCCGGAACCTATGAGGGCGACACCGACATCAACATCGTGGTCTCCCGCCTGGAGAAGGGCTCCGACCGATGGAGTGAGCCCAGCTACATCAGCCACGATGACGACTGCTCCGACCAGAACCCCAGCCTGTTCCTGACCCCCAGCGGCGAGATATGGTGCATGTACACCTCGCAGCAGGGCCGTCAGCCCGGCAAGGACAACATGCAGTACACCGCCCAGGTGAAGCGTCAGGTGTCCACGGACGACGGTCTCACCTGGAGCGAGCCGGAAATCGTGTTCGCCGAGGAGGGCACCTTTGCCCGGCAGGCCATCCAGATTCTCTCCAACGGCCGCTGGATCTATGGCAACTGGCTGTGCACGGACTCCGCGTCGGCGCTGGCCGGGGACCCCTCCGCCTTCCAGGTCTCCGACGACGGGGGCATGACCTGGCGTCAGGTGATGGTCCCCGAGTCCGCCGGTCGCGTGCACCCCACCGTGGTGGAGCTTGAGGACGGACATCTGGTGGCCTTCATGCGCTCCCGGCAGGCGGACTGGATCTATCGCAGCGAGTCCCTTGACTATGGCGACACCTGGACCGTACCCGTGCCCACGGCGCTTCCCAACAACAACTCGGGCATCGGTGCCCTCAAGCTGGCAAGCGGGCGAATCGCCCTCGTCTACAACCACTCCCAGGCACCGCAGTCGTACGGCGACAAGGGCGCCTGGCCGGGCCTGCGCTGTCCCGTCTCCATCGCGCTCTCCGAGGACGGCGGCAAGACCTTCCCGCTCATCCGCCACATCGAGCGCGGCCAGGGCTACGTGGGCGACGAGAACCGCTCCAACAACATGCAGTACGAGTACCCCACCATCATCCAGGCGGCCGACGGCATGCTCCACGTGGCGTATGCCTACGAGACCCGCAGGGGCGTCAAGTGGGTGAGGCTCTCGGAGCAGGACGTCATGGGCGAGAAGCGAGGCGCGAGCACCTACAACCCCACCTCCGGCGAGGTAGGGGCGCACTAGGAGACCAGGGCCCTGGCGCCCGACGTTGGACACGACGAAAGGGGAATTCATGATCTACGATGGCATGGCGGTCATCGATCGCTACAAGGGCTTCTCGAAGGGGCTTGACGTCCTCATCGACTGGCTCGCGGAGAACGACTACCGAACGCTCGAGGCGGGCAGGCACGAGATCTTTGGCGACAGGGTGTTCGCCAACGTGCAGAACACCAAGACCCGCACCTACGGCAACGCCCACTACGAGGTGCATCACCGCTACATGGACCTGCAGGTGGACGTGGATGGCAACGAGCGCTTCTTCGTGACCTCCGGCCCCGTCGATGCCTGCGAGCCCTTCGACGAGGAGAAGGACAAGCAGTACGTGGACGCCGCAGCCGATAACGGCGACGAGATCGAGGGCACGCTCGAGAAGGGCCACTTCGCGCTCTTCGTGGCGAGCGAGCCCCACATGCCCAACGTCATCTGCGCCACGACTGGTCCGGCGGCCATCAAGAAGATCTGCTTCAAGATCCTCACGGACGAGTTCTGGGACGAGGGCTAGGCCCTGGCGGAGAGGATTGTCGGCTTCTCTCGACAATCCTCTCTCAAAATATAAAGTTGTCGAGTCTAGTCGACATTTTTGAGTCTGATAGACTGATTGTCGAGAGGAATCGACAATTTGGAGGCGAGAGATGGGGCAGGGATACATAGGCCGCCCTCATTACGAGGAGCTTCTCGAGGCACACAGGGACACAGACGACATCAAGGTCATGACCGGCGTGCGTCGCTGCGGGAAGTCCACCCTCATGGAGGCCTTCGCCCATCGCATGGAGGAGCAGGTGGGGCCGGCCAACGTGTTCTATCGCCGCATGGACGCGCTTGGGATTCCTCTCTCTCCCGACGCCGCTTGGCTCGAGCGCGAGGTGTCCGATGCGCTTGCCCATTCGGACTCGTCCAAGAAGCTCTACGTCTTCCTCGACGAGGTGCAGGAGGTTGCGGAATGGGAGAAGGTGGTGCGTCGCCTGCACACGCAGCCGCAGGCGGATGTCTACATCACCGGGTCGAACGCCCACGTGCTCTCATCGGACCTCGCGACGCTGCTGGGCGGTCGCTACATGACCATCCGCGTCTACCCGCTGTCGTTCGCGGAGTTCTGTGAGTTCTCCCATGCCTGCGGTGTCGAGTTTGCCAGCCGGGAGGCCCTGTTCGCCTCGTATGTTCGCTACGGGGGCATGCCCGCCCAGTTTGGTCTGCCCGAGAGGGACGAGAGGCGCCTCCTCGAGCTTCTGTCCGCCATCTATGACACGGTCATCCTGAATGACGTCGCCATGCACACGCGCATCGGCGACCTCGATCTCCTGTCCAAGCTCGTGCGCTACGTGTTTTCCACCTCGGGAAGCCTCTTCTCCACGCGCAATATCGTGAATGCCCTGGTGAGTGTCGGCAGAAAGACGAGTGTGGACACGGTGGACAACTACCTGCGGGCGCTCATGGATGCCTACATCCTAGGGGAGTGCGAGCAGGTTGGATTGGCGGGCAAGCAGATCCTGAGACCGCAGAGGAAGTTCTATCCCGTGGACAACGGCCTGCGCAACCTCATGACGAGCTTCTCGCCCTCAGACTTTGGTGCCCAGCTCGAATGTGTGGTGTTCAACGAGCTTGTGCGCCGTGGGTATCAGGTGGAGGTAGGGACCCTGCACCGCGGGGAGATTGACTTCGTGGCGCAGCGGTCCGCGGAGCGCCAATACATCCAGGTGTGCGAGGCGCTTTCCGGGCAGGAAACCTACGAGCGAGAGCTCGCTCCCTTCAGGGGCCTGCCCGACTCGTTCCCCTGCCTCCTGCTCACGCTCGACGATTTCCACACGGGGACGACGGAAACGGGGGTGCGGATCGTGAACCTCATCGATTGGCTGCTCGAGTAGGGAGTGGCTCTGCCCGTCACGCGCGAGGAGCGGCCTCCGGTCGCCTTGCGATAGTATGTGTCAGGAAAGGTGCTTGGCACGGCAACCTTGGTGAGCCCTTGCCCCTCCTGGGGAATTACGATCGGGCATCAATCTGCCAGGCATGCGAGCTTGGCGGCCTCCCGGCCGCCCATGACCCAGGAGGAAAGAATTGAAGGAGTACCTGCAGGAGTCCGCGCAAGTCGTCAAGGACGTCGCGTCTGACGACACCTATGGCCTGGCCTCGGAGGAGGCGGCGGCGCGTCTCCAGAAGAACGGCCCCAACAAGCTCAAGGAGGCCGAGAGGGACCCGCTCTGGAAGCGCTTCTTCTCGCAGATGGCCGACCCGATGATCATCATGCTCATCGTGGCTGCGGTCATTTCGGCCCTCACGAGCCTGGCCCAGGGCGAGGCGGACTTCGCCGACGTGATCATCATCTGCTTCGTCGTCGTGGTGAACGCCGTCCTTGGCGTCGTGCAGGAGTCCAAGGCCGAGGAGGCCCTGGCGGCGCTCCAGGAGATGTCTGCCGCCCAGAGTAAGGTCGTGCGTGGGGGCAAGGTTTTCACCGTCCCATCCTCCGAACTCGTCGTTGGCGACCTCGTGGTCCTTGAGGCCGGCGACTCCGTCCCCGCTGACTGCCGCATCATCGAGAGCGCCTCGATGAAGATCGAGGAGGCCGCCCTCACGGGGGAGTCCGTGCCGGTTAACAAGGCTGCCACGGTTCTCGACGTGCTCGAGGAGGGCAAGGACGTCCCTCTCGGCGACCGCAAGAACATGTGCTACATGGGCTCCACCGTGGTCTACGGCCGTGGCCGCGCCGTCGTGGTGGCAACGGGCATGGACACCGAGATGGGCAAGATCGCCGATGCCCTCACGCGTGCCGAGGACGAGGAGACGCCCCTCCAGAAGAAGCTCGACGAGCTGTCCAAGATACTGTCGGCCCTCTGCATCATCATCTGCGCCCTGGTCTTCGTTGTCACCTGGCTCAAGCATGGCATGGGCTTCTTCGACAACATGACGCTCGTCCTCAGCACGTTCATGGTGGCCGTCTCGCTTGCCGTCGCCGCCATCCCCGAGGGCCTTGCGGCCGTCGTGACCATCGTGCTCTCCATCGGCGTCACCAAGATGAGCCAGCACAACGCCATCATCCGCAAGCTCTCCGCCGTCGAGACGCTCGGCTGCACCCAGGTCATCTGCTCCGACAAGACCGGAACCCTCACGCAGAACAAGATGACGGTCGTGCGCCACTTCACCGAGGACCAGGATCGTCTCGTGCGCTGCATGGCCCTCTGCTCCGACGCCAAGTGGGATGCGGCCCACGAGGACGCCGTGGGCGAGCCCACCGAGGCCGCCCTCGTGGCCGATGCCGCCAAGCTTGGCTTCACCTCGGATGACCTCGACTCTGCCAACCCGCGCGTGGGGGAGGCGCCCTTCGACTCGGGCCGCAAGATGATGTCTGTGGTCAACAAGGCGCCGGATGGCAACTACATACAGCACACCAAGGGTGGCCCCGACGTCATTCTCGCCCGCTGCACCATGGTCCACACCGCAAACGGCGACGTCCCCCTCACCGACGAGTGGCGCCAGCGCATCATGGAGGCCAACAAGGCCATGGCAGACGATGCGCTTCGCGTGATGGCTGCCGCGCGCGTGAACTACGGCAAGACGGCGCCCGCGGACTTCTCGCCCGAGGCGCTTGAGCACGACATGACCTTCCTCGGCCTCTGTGGCATGATTGACCCGGTTCGTCCCGAGGTCAAGCAGGCCGTGGCCGAGTCCCACTCCGCCGGCATGCGCGTTGTCATGATCACGGGCGACCACATCGATACGGCCGTTGCCATTGCAAAGGA
Organism: Tractidigestivibacter sp.; assembly: GCF_057241865.1. NCBI lineage: Bacteria > Bacillati > Actinomycetota > Coriobacteriia > Coriobacteriales > Atopobiaceae > Tractidigestivibacter > Tractidigestivibacter sp. The sequence continues at coordinate 53,926 of NZ_DBHHPX010000008.1, read as the reverse complement.
GCTGGGCATCATCGTCGACCGCTCGCAGGCAATCACCGGCTCCGAGCTCGACCGCATGTCCGACGAGGAGTTTGCGAAGGACATCGGCAACTATGGCGTGTATGCCCGCGTCCAGCCCGAGCACAAGACCCGCATCGTCAACACGTGGCGGAAGCTGGGCAAGGTCGTTGCCATGACCGGCGACGGCGTGAACGACGCCCCGTCCATCAAGCGCGCCGACATCGGCGTGGGCATGGGCATCACCGGCACCGACGTCACCAAGAACGTGGCCGACATGGTGCTTGCCGACGACAACTTCGCAACGATCATCAACGCCTGCGAAGAGGGCCGTCGCATCTATGACAACATCAGGAAGTCGATTGCCTTCCTGCTCTCCTCCAACCTTGCCGAGGTCATCTCGGTCTTCGTGGCGTCGCTCATCGGCTTCACCATCCTCGAGCCGACGCACCTTCTGTGGCTCAACCTCATCACGGACTGCTTCCCCGCGCTTGCCATGGCAATGGAGGAGGCCGAGCCCGGCATCATGGAGCGCGAGCCTCGCAGTGCCGACGATGGCATCTTTGCCAACGGCATGGGGCTTGACTGCCTGGTCCAGGGGACGTTCATCGGCGTCCTCACGCTCACCTCGTACTTCATTGGCCTGAACATCGAGGGCGTGCCCCTGGCATCCGTGCTGTCTGGTGTCAACAAGGGCCTCGACGGCATGACCATGGCCTTCCTCACGCTCTCGATGGTCGAGATGTTCCATTCGTTCAACATGCGCAGCCGTCGTCAGTCCATCTTCAAGCTGCCCACCCAGAACAAGTGGCTGTGGGCTGCGTTCGCAGCCTCGCTCGTCCTCACCTTCGTGGTCATCGAGACCCCGCTTGCGCAGGCCTTCGACTTCGCCGAGATCAACGCCTACGAGTACGGCATTGCCATGCTGCTTGCGGCCGCCATCATTCCGCTGGTGGAGATTTACAAGGCCATCATGCGTGCGGTCGAAAAGAACAAGGCGTAGCTGTCCATGGGGAAGCGCGCGCCAAAGAAGGGCTCCCAGAGGGGTTCTCGCAAGCGCAGCATCCCGAGAGCCGGCAGGTCCCAGCAGGGCCTGCCGGCCCCCTCTTCCCTTGCGGACCTGCCTGCCTTCTCTGAGCTGTCGGCATCCGAACGGCAGAAAAGCGCCTTTGGCAAGGCGGCGGCCTCGGCTTCGAGAGCTTTGGGCTGCGATATCGACGAGCTGGCGCTTGGATGTGTGGTGCGCCTGGACCGAGGCTTTCCCGCCGTGGTGACCGAGGACGCATTCTTCCGCGCGGAGTTCTCGGCGCACCTCACCAAGGGCAAGGACTCGCGCGTTGCTGTGGGGGACTGGGTCCTGGCGCGCGTGCCAGCCGGACACGATATGGGCCTCATCCTTGAGATTCTTCCGCGCGAGAGCGACATCGCCCGTTGGAGGGGAGGGTCTCGTGGCGAACGGCAGACGCTTGCCGCAAACGTGGACGTGGTCCTTGTCGTCCAGCAGCTGGGCTCTGCGCCCATCTCATGCGAGAGGGTCGCTCGCTCTGCCGTGATTGCGCGCGACTGCGGCGCGAGGGTCGCCGTTGTCCTCACGAAGGCCGACCGGGCATCGAGCGACGTGCTGGCAGAAGACGTTGCGGCTGTGCATGACGTTTTGGGCGAGGGCTGCAGCCTGGTCATGACCTCCTCGGAGGGCGGGATAGGGGCAGAGCGTGCCGAGAAGGACGCGGGGGCTCTCGGCATTGCCTGGGGGCCTTGCGTCGTGCGCTCGCTCGTGCCTGCGGGAACCGTCGCCATCGTGTTGGGGGAGTCTGGTGCTGGCAAGTCTACGCTGCTCAATGCCCTTCTCGGGCACGACGTGCTTGCGACCGGTGCCGTACGCGGGTCAGATGACGCGGGACGGCATACAACGGTTGCGCGTCGCATGGTCTCGGTGCCGGGCGGTGGGGTGATCGTGGACGAGCCAGGGCTGAGGAGCCTTCCCATCGTGGGCCACGAGCGTGGACTTGCGGCGGTGTTTCCTGAGGTCGCGGATGCTGCGAAGGGTTGCCGCTTCTGCGACTGCACGCACATGCACGAGCCGGGATGCCGTGTGCGTGGGCTGCTCTCCGCAGGCCAGATTTCGAAGCGTCGCTACGAGGCGTATGTGGCGCTTGCCGCTGAGATGCGCGAGAGCGCTCGTACTCTCGACCCGGATATTGTGCTGTAGCTCGTGTCTTGCTGCAGCTAACGGGTTTTTCAACACTGTTGCGGCAGCGCTGCGTGACATCAGGGGCACGCGCAGGACACCCCCTTTTGGCAGAGGGTCCTCCTGAGGCTTGCACACAATTCCTTCATACCTTGAAACAGGGGCTGCGGGCTGCCCGGATGGTCTCCGTAGCCCGTTTGTGTGGCGATGCCGATGCCTTTGCCTGATAACACGAAATCTATTTTGCGCATGGCGTTATTCCCGCAATAACAATCATATGTGCCAGCTGGCTGCAAGAAAGGTGTCCGTAACCGGCCGCTCTTTCTTGGAAGGGCAGCAGCCCAGGGTTTTCCCCACGGGACAATTGTCCCAGCCCATTACGTTGGCGAAGGGAAGGGGGAGCCCATGTCACGCCGCTTCAAGACCTTGCTCTCTGGCGCGTTTGCCGTGCTTGCCGTCGTGCTGTGCCTTGCGTACGGGGAGAGCGTGCGGGCCGAGGAGGAGACGCGTCGCCAGGAGGCGCTCACGCGCTACGGCGGCGAGGTGGTGAGCCTCGTGGTGGCAACGAGCGAGCTCGATGAGGGACAGGCCGTGTCTGCGGGCGACGTGGCCCGGAGGGATTGGGTCTCAGACCTCGTGCCCGAGGGTGCCATCACGAATCTGGATGACGTCGTGGGCAGGCGGGTCACGGTTGCTGTGGCCTCAGGCGCGCCGCTCACGCAGCTCAACTTTAGGGAGACGGCTGCTGCCGTCGATGTCCCCTCGGGCATGATAGCAGTCTCCATTCCCATGGCCGACAAGCTCGGCGTGGGTAAGGGCGTGGTTGCGGGCGACCGTCTCGTTGCCTACCGGATTGTCGAGGGCACCGCCACTGTGCTTGCCAGGGAGGTCTCGGTGCTCTCCATCCCCGAGGGCGCAAAGTCGCTCTCATCGGGAACCCAGACCATGACCGTGGCACTTGCGCCTGCAGACGTCTCTGCCGTGCTGGCAGCGTCTACCGAGGGAAGCCTGAGGTTTGGCCTGCCCGCGGATGACGTACAGACGGTGGACGTAGGCACGTCCTCCGCTCCTACTAAGGTTGACCAGGAGGTGAGCCAGTAGTGGGACATGCCTGGAGCGTTCTCTGCCCGCCCGAGGAGCGAGCAGAAATGATTGCGGCACTCGAGTCGATAGATTCCCAGATGGACTGCGAGTTCGCCAAGGATGCCGAAGAGCTGCGGCAGCGTGTGGCGTCATCCGGGCGAGGCGAGAGGTCTGCTCTTATCGGCCTCACCAGAAGCGGGGTCTCCGACGTGAACCTTGCGGCTGCCGTCGTGTCTGACGGAAATGCCGAGAAGGTCGTGCTTGCGCTGAGGTCTCCCTCGGGGTCGCTTAGGTCTCGTGCCGCCCGTGCTGGTGTCGACCATGTCATCGACCTGGACGACGTTGTCCCATCGTCGTCTGCGGAGAAGGGCGTTGCGTCGGTTCCGGGGCCTTTGTCGGAATGTGATGGGGGTCGCGTCTCGGTGGCTCCGGGGCCGGCGCCAACGCTCAGCCAGGTGCATGCCCCCATCCTCACGTTCTGCTCAGGGAGAGGGGGCGTAGGAAAGACGTCGGTCGTGGCCTGCGCCGTAGCGGCGGCTGCCTCGTGGGGCATGCGGGTGGAGGCGGTGGACCTAGACCTCTCCTGCGGAAACCTCTATGCATCGCTGGGCCTTGCGAGAGGGACGGATATTTCGCGCCTCTCGGTGGATGACCTTGGAGATTCGGAACGACTGGGGAGGCTTGGCTCCCCCTGCGGCGAGCGCGTTCACGTGTGGGGACCCTGCGAACGGCCCGAGACGTCGGAGCTTGCCGCGGCAGTTGTGCCGGGGCTGCTGGCTGCCCTTGTACGCAACTCTGACCTTGTTCTCGTTGACACGTCGCCCACATTCTCGGATGCGGTGGCGCTAGCCGTGCGCGAGAGCGACCGCGTGGTGCTCGTCCACGACAGGAGACCGGGCTCTCTGGCATCTCTTGCACGGACGAGTGGCCTGGCAGTGCGCTTGGGGGTTGCACGCACGCGCATCGCTCGACTGGAGAACCGAGTGAACGTGCGAGACAGGACAGACCAGGCGTTTGGCCGGGCAGAGGTGGGGCTTGAGGCCGCTCGCGCCTTCAGCGTGCTTGAGGGTGGCGACGAGGTTGCGGACTACCTGGGATACGGGGATGCCGCTGGCCTTCTGGAGGTGGGCTCCCCGTTTGCGGAGTCGGTCGCCGCCTGCGTGGCGCAGCTCCTCCAGGAGCTTGGGGCGCTCCCCGAGGCCGAGGGGGCGCAGCGTGCGGCGGAAGGCCTTGCTCCGCGGCGCAAGAGGTTCTTTGGGAGAAGGAGAGAGGCGGTCTAGGTGTCTGTACTCGATATGGTCCGTGAGGAGGAAGCGCGGCGTGGGACTGTCGCCCCAGACGTGCGTGACCTTCGCTTCCAGCGGCAGTGCCTCAAGTCTGCCCTGGTTGAGCGGCTGGGGCTTACCACCATTGCCTCGATGCTCTCCGCGACGGACGTCGCCCAGGCGCGCTCCGCGCTTGCCGTGACCTGCAACGCAATCATCAATACTGGTGGCTATGAGGGGCTCTCGCAGGAAGACCTCGCGCACCTGGTGCGCCAAGTGACAGACGAGATATGTGGTCTTGGCCCCATCCAGCCCCTCCTCGAGGACGAAGGTGTCTCCGAGATAATGATCAATGGCTGCGACGCACTGTTCTACGAGCGCGATGGCGAGGTCTTCTCGGCACCGGCGATCTTCGACTCGCCCGAGCAGATCATGATCGTGGTCGATCGCATCCTCGCGCCCCTGGGGCGACGCCTTGACCGCAGCAGCCCTATCGTGAATGCACGGCTTGCCAACGGCGACCGCGTGAATGCGGTGGCGGACTCGGTTGCCATAGGCGGTCCGGTGGTCACTATCAGGCGGTTTTCCAACCGCATCACGTCCTTGGATGCGCTGGTTGAACTCGGGTCGCTTCCTGCGTGGTACGCGCAGCTCCTGCGTTGGGCCGTGAGGACGCGTCGAGGGATTGCTGTGGCAGGTGGCACGGGATCTGGCAAGACCGCGCTTCTCAATGCCCTTTCCTGCGAGATAGACCCGGGCGAGAGGATCGTGACCATCGAGGATTCTGCCGAGCTGCGCTTCGACGCACATCCGGACGTGGTGAGCCTCGAGGCGAGGGGTGCCTCCATCGAGGGCTCTGGCGAGGTCACCATTCGTGACCTGGTCAAGAACTCCCTGCGTATGCGGCCCGACCGCATTGTGGTGGGCGAGGTGCGTGGCGAGGAGTGCGTGGACATGCTCGCCGCAATGACCACGGGACACGACGGCTCGATGACTACGCTGCATGCCGGTACTGCCGAGGAGGCGGTGCTCCGCCTGGTGCTCATGGCGCGCTTTGGGATGGATTTGCCCGCCGACATCATCGAGGAGCAGATCGCCTCGGCGCTCGACCTCATCGTGATGTCGCGGCGGTCACCAGATGGCATGCGGTTCATCACCTCGACCCACGAGGTTGGGTGGTCGCGCGAGGAGAAGGCCGTCGACCTTGGGGAATGCGTCTCGTTTGATGTTGCGGAGAGAACTTGGGCGCTCGTTCGCGAGCCAGAGTTCGTAGGGCAAGGGGTGAGCGACGGGATTCTCGACGAAGGTGAGGTGGAACAATGGAGGTCGTCCTGCCGCTGATGGCGGCGATCTGCTCGTTCGTAGCGACGCGCGTGCTTGTTGCGAGCGGGGAAAGGGATGCCAAGACCCTAGTGTCGCGGATGCACAGGTCGTTCGAGCGCTGGGCTGCTCGACGTCTTGAGTCTCTTGGGCGAAGCAGGGTGGTAGCGGCCCTTCTCGAGGGTGAAGACTGGAGCGAGGCCTCTCATGCCCTTGCCGGGTTGTCTCATGAGGGTCAACCAACCCTGCGCCGAGAGTCTGCATGTGCCGCACTTCTCGTCGCCGGCATTGGAATCGCGTGCGTGGGAGGGATCCTCTTCCTGTCCCCAGTCTCGGCACTTGCCCTCGCCGTTTCCGAGCGGGTCGCACTTTCCGTGTGGCGTTCGTCGCTCAGCCGCCGTCGAGCGCACGAGATTTCCCAGGAGATGCCGGGCGTGTTCCGGACGCTCTCCGTTGCCCTTGGCGCTGGTCAGACCCTTGCCCAGGCCATCGAGTACGTGGGGTCCCATGGGCATGGGCCGGTTGCGGCAGGCTTTGCGTCTGCGTCGCTTGGCCTTCGTTGCGGCGAGTCCACGGAGGATGTGCTCGAGGCGCTCTCGAACAAGCTTGAGGCGCCGGGGATGGGGCTTCTCACCACTGCGCTTGTGATATCGCATCGAACGGGAAGTCCCCTGCGTGACTTGCTCTCGCGCTCGGCTGCCCTCGTCGAGCGCCAGGGGGAGTTCGAGCGCGAACTCGAGGTGAAGACGGCCCAGGTGAGGCTCTCTGCACGCATCGTGTGCGGTCTTCCGTTTCTCATGGTGGCACTGCTCGCCATCATCTCGCCGGACTTCCAACGGGGTCTCGTCTCACCTGTGGGCATGGGCAGCGTCACTCTGGCGGCCTTCCTTGATGCGCTTGCCGTCCTCGTCATTCGGCGGCTCATGGGGACGGTGCTCTGATGGCCGGCTTTGCGTTGGTGGTGGCGAGCGCATCGTGTGCCGTGCTTGCGGGGCTTGTGCCCACCCTTGGCGTACGTGGCGGTTCTGTTCGAAACGCGTCGCTTGCGGATGGTATCGACCGATTCCTGACCGACGCGCACGCGTGGCTTCGCGCCATTCCTGCCGTACGCGTGGCGAGGGAGCGAGACGCGCTTGCACGCAGGAGATCGGCCTGCCTGCACGAGATGCCCGTGCTGATCGATGTCCTTACGCTGGGGCTCTTTGCGGGTCTCTCGTTTGACGCCTCGCTGTCGCTCTACTGCGACCGCTACCAGACGGAACTGTCGCAGGCATTTTCGGAGGCGATGCTCAGCTGGAGGATGGGTGTCAGGAGCAGAGAGGAGGTGCTTGAGGACATGGCTCGTGAGCTGGGCGTTGATGCGCTTGCACGATTCGCGACGGTCGTGGGGGAGTCGCTCGCCTTTGGCTCGCCGCTTGCGGCGGCGCTCGAGGTGCAGGCGAGGGCGATTCGGGACGAGCAGCGTGCGCAGGTGGAGGAGGAGATCGAAAAGACGCCGGTCAAGATGCTCATCCCCTTGGGCGTCCTTGTCGTTCCGGCGATGCTTCTCGCGATTCTGGGGCCGCTTCTTGCTTCGGCGGCCTCGTTTGGAAGGTAGCCAGTGAGTCTGGTGGAAGGGAGCGTCACATGACATGGGCAGGAATCGGTCTACGGGTTCGGAGCGCGGCCGCGAGCGCGCTCCGCGACGAGCGCGGGCAGGGCACCACGGAATACGCGATTCTCGTCGGGGTGCTGGTGGTTATCGCCATCGTGGCAATCCTGGCGTTCCGGGAGCGGGTCTCACAGCTGTGGGAGGCCATAGCAAGCGGCATCAACTCCCTGTGAGTCGGAGGCGGACAGGCCTTGCCGTGGCAGCCCTGGGGTGCGCGATTGCCCTTGCGGCAGGCACGCTAGCCTGCCGCGGAGCATTGCGCGTGGATAAAGACGCGGGGCCTTCCCTGGCGGGTGCTCCCATAGGCGGCACCCCTGGGGACCTTGCGTACAGCGAGGCGGTGGAGTCCAAGGGCTTTGCGAGTGAGACGGAAGACCCCTCCGGCACCAGTGCGGTGCCGGAGGCGGCTGCCAGCCTCGTGCGTGAGTACGAGCAACGCAGTGATTGCGTGCTTGTGAGGTCTGGCTACCTTGACCTTTCGGGACAGGTCTGGAGCATGGTTGTGGAGGGGGCAGGATGGGTCGACGTGTGCATAGTCCAAGATGCAAACGACGGGACAAGCGAGACCAAGGTCATGCACATGGATGTCTCGGAGTGGGCGGCATCCCTCGATGCGCTTGGGTTAGGTGGCTAGCCGAGACGCATGGCCAGTCGACGCTTGAGTACGCACTGGTGCTCGTTGCGTTTCTCTCCATGGTGGCGGCACTGGGGCTTGTGTGGCATGCTGCGCGCGACGGCACCCTTGTGCGACTGGCGACGGATGCTGCGTCGCATGGGGCACCTGCAGACACGGTGTCGTGGCTCCAGGACCTCATGGGGTTCTGAGATGAGGGCCCGGGGATGGCGTGCGTTGTGGCGTGACGCGTGCGCTTACGAGAATGGTCAGGCAACCGTCGAGGCGGCAGTCCTTCTTCCCACCGTGATGGTTGTGCTCGCGCTGCTCTTGCAGCCGGCAATGCTTCTCTACACGCATGCAGTGATGAGCGGGGCCGCCGCGGAGGGAGCCCGCCTCGCCACGACTGCAACTCAAGACGAGGTGGACTCCCTCGTGGGCGCCTACGTGAGAAGGAGGCTCAGGGCGGTGCCGGACGTTGCCTGCTTCCATGAGGGCGGCCCTGACGCCTGGGATGTGGATGTCGAGCAAAGCGAAGGTCGCGTGTGCGTGGCAATAGGAGGCCATGCGAGTCCGCTGCCTCTGGTAGGAGTGACTGCGGGGCTGGTTGGCCAGATGGATGAGGAGGGCGTGCTCCTCTCGGCAATGGCCGAGCGGCGCATGCGCGCCGAGTGGGTTGGGGGTGACTATGATGACTGGATTGCCACATGGGACTGACAACATGGCGCCTGGCGCCATCGAAGCACCAGCAAGGCCGCGCTTAGGCCTCTCGCTTTTCTTGGACGACGAGGGCGGCTACACCACGGTTGCCGTGGCGGTGGCGCTGCTTGTGAGCATATCGCTCGTCTTTGCGGCTGCGTCTGCAGAATGGGTGATGGTTCGCTCGTACGAGGTCCAGCCCGTGGCAGATGCCGCCGCGACAGCCGGGGCAAATGCCGTGGCGGCCTATACCACCATTGCACGGGTGCTCGACGCCTGCGTGCTCAGTCTGGGCCTTCTTGGGGTGACAGTCTTCGGCGCGGGCCTTGTGCTCTCGTGCATCCCTGCGGCTGGAGCCTTTGGGGGCAGCGTCTGCGAAGCGGGGAAGGATATCCTCGATGCGCGACGGGATTTCGCACGAAGCTCAGCGGAGGGACTCGAACGCCTTGAGAAGGTCCTGCCTGCGGTCGTGGTCGCCAATTCCGCCGCCTGCGTCGCAGAGAACGCCCATGCCCAAGGGTTGCCCTACGTTGGTTGTGCGGTGCCGTTCCCAACGGAGTCCAAGTCGGACTTCTCGTCGCTTGCTGCCGAGCTGTCATCGGAGGAGATGGAAAAAGACGCCGAGGAGCTGCGAGAACTTGCGGAGCAGGCAGACGAGGCCAAGGCTCTTGCCGACGAGGCTCGCCAGCGTGGGTGGGTGGCGGATTGCGGGAGCACTCCCTACTGTCTTGAGGAACGCGCCTCCAAGCTCGCTGGCCTCCCAGGTGAGAGTAACCCTCACTACTCAAATGTAGAGGCGTGGAGCTTTGGCGCGCCTCTGCTGCGGTCCCGTGCGTACTACGCCGCCCGTGCCGCGCAGGAGAAGCCCCTGAATGCGTCGGTGGACGAGCTCACGAACTCCGCTGCCCGATCCGCCTTTTATGGCTATGCGCTCGGGGTGGTACGCAGCGGTGTCTATGTGGAGCATGAGGATGGCTCAGTCGAGATTGATCTTCCGGGCCTCCCACACAACGCCGAGGAGACCAAGGCGTGCGCACTCTACACCGACGACCTCTGGCCCTGTAGCAATGAGTCTTCGGGGACGGTCCTTCATGCCTCGTCCGCGTGCCCGGCGGCAACAGGCCCTTCGGCTGGCTATGCCTCCCTCGAGGACCTTGATGCAGGCACGGTGACACGGTGCGAGACCTGCGGCATGGACCTTTCTGCTATGGGTTCGGTTGCGGCCGCGTCGACCTCCACGTCCAATGGCTTCGAGCACTACTGGCGGGAGATTGTCGAAGCGTCGGAGGACTACGAAGATGCACGTAACCGTCAGGCAGAGGCTGAGAGCGACCTGCGTGACAAGGCGGAAGACGCACACGGCGCCTTCGAGCGCGCCCTCGACCAGCTTTCGGTCGTGCGGCCACGGATATGCCCTCCGGGTGCCTGGGGCTGCGTTGCCGTAGTCGCCAGGGCCGAGGCCACGACTGTGCCTACGGAGCTTACGGCGGCCTTCCTTTCCTCGGGCGAGCTCCCTGCAGGCGCTGCGGTCTCGGCAGCCGCGCTTGCGCCGGATGAATCCACGGCCGAGAACAACGTGCTGGCCAGCTTCTTCGATGGTGTGACCTCGCAGGGATCGGGCTCTGTCTTGGGCGGTGCCCTCGACGGAGTCTGCGGGCTCTGGGGACGCCTGTTGGTGGGGTATGGCTCAAAGTACGAGTCAGTTTCGTCCTCGGTGACGGGTTTTCTCGACGGCCTTGATGGGGTCTTCGGGGGAACGGTGGGGTCATGGCTGCGCGGCAAGATCAAGGAGACCGTCACCGCTTGCGGGTTCGAACCCGTGGACATGAGGCTCATGAAGCCCGTACTTGTAGGGTGGACGCGCGTTCTCGACCAGTCCGGGTACGACGCCGCCGGCAAGGTGCGACAGATGGTCGAGGCACTTCCCGCAGGGGCGAGCTCGTACGACCTTGCAAAGACGCTGGGTGTGTGGGCGGCCGATTCGCTCGGCCATGGTGAGATTACGGTGGCCGAACTCTCGATTCCGGGGACAGACATCTCGATCCCGCTCACCATCAGGCTCGATGACCTCTTGGGGTCACCATGAGCGGGATGAGGAGGTGTGCGGCCTGTGGGCGTCAGCGCGTTGGGAGTCCAGGCAAGCAATCCGGGCAGATGACTGTGGAGCTTGCCGTTCTCGTACCCGTGATCATCGTGGTTGCCCTGATTGTGGTGAATCTCATGGAGTTCGTGGACGCCTGCGCGGCGTTTGACCGCCTGAGTCTCGACGAGGTCATCGCCGAAGGCGTTTCCCCAGCAGGGGAGCAGAGCATGACGGCTTCGGTCGCTGCGGTCGAGGAGGCCCTTCGCTCCGCGCTGGGCCGGGAGGAACGCTGTGACGTTGAGGTGCGAGCGGAGCGTGTCGTTGCGGGGGAGGGCGAGCGGCTTCTTTCGGTAGCCCCGCTCCTCACGCGCTACACCTGCACGCTTGTGTTTCGACCATGGCCCAGAGAGCTTCGGCTTCCGGGCATCACGTACGTCGCTCCGCTTGAGTTGCGGCACGAGCGAACGCTCGTTATCGATAGGTACCGACCGGGGGTGGTGGTCTGATGAGGTGGATGTGCGTCGAGATGGAGAGCCCGACAGTCGAGCAGGACTCGCCTGCGTTGGGGTTCAGGGTCCTCTCATCATGGGCTGAGAAACTCATAGGTCTTCTCGGAACCGGGCCGTCTGCGCTGCCTGTGGCACTCATGAGGTGCGGCTCGATTCATACGTATGGGATGGCGTATCCCATTGACGTTGCGATTGTGGGAAAGTGCGGAGAGGTGCTCGCCTCCGTGCGGGCGCTGCGGCCAGGGCATGTCCTCTCCTGTGCCGAGGGGTTCTGTGTCTTCGAACGCCCTGCAAGTCCCTGTCCGTGGCCGGGTGTGGGAGAGACGCTGCGAGTCGCCTCGCTCTCGTTTGTTCCCCGGCGTGCGACGCAGCGGTGCGCTGGGCTTCTTGAGCCTGTAAGGGAGGTGATTGGGTCATGAAGGCGTACAAGACAAAGGTGTGCCCCCGTTGCGGCGAGGTGCTTTTTGCCGACATGCACGTGTGCTACGGATGTCTGTACGAGTTCCCTGCCGAACAGGATGGCGCGGCAACACGCGATAGCGAGAAGCCCGTGGAAGGGGAGACGGGCGCAGCCTCGCAATACGCTGAGCTACCCGAGCTTAGGGAGGACGAGCCATTCCTGTGGGATGCCGGGCTTTCCCCGATGGAGTCGGCTCCGGGGTGGGAGGACGACACCTTGGACCTTTCCGTCGCTGACAGCCCAACCGACGCAGGCACAGGCGGCCCACGCGACGCAGGCGTGGAGACCTCGCCACCTCCTAGCGAGATCCTCTGCTGGGTGCGCACGCCATCTGCCGACGTGCGGCTGCCCATACCCGAGAAGGGCCTCGTTCTAGGCCGTGACTCCACGAGCGACGTCGTTCTCCACTCCCGTGCCGTGTCTCGCTCGCATGTGCGAATACTCCCTGCGGGAGAGGGCGAGAAGGGAATGCGTGTTGTAGACCTGGGGGCCACTAACCCGGCAACGTTCTCCGGAAGGGAGGTGAGAGGGGAGGTTCTCGTCCCACTTGGTTGGACAGTCTCTGTCTGTGGCACTTTCGTCACGGCGGTGCAGGCCGAGTTGTGACCTGCGCTCTGCTATTCTGGGGTCGCGATGCCACAGGATTTTCCACAACCATGCATTGGGGGACTCTATGAGAGACCGGCGCCCTGTTTGTGCCTCAAGATATCACCGGCTATTGCTTCTCACCTTGTCGCTGCTCACGCTGCTCTTTGCTGTGGCGCTTGGTGCCACTCCGGCACGGGCAGACGACTACAGCATGACGAAGACAAACATCAACGCGAGCCTGGACATAGCCGGAAAGCTCACTGTGACCGAGGTGCGCACCTTCGACTTCGACGGAGACTTCCATGGTGTCTACTGGAAGATTCCCAAGGGGAAGAACAGCTCCAACGGGCGCATGGTGAGCGTGCAGGTGGAAGGTGCGGGCGTGGTCGAGGGCGGCAATGCCCGACTGTTCACGGAGACCACCTCGGGTGCGAACGAGACGTACTCAATCACCGATATGGGGTCGTATCTGCAGGTGAAGCTCTACTCTGCCCAGAGCGACACCACGACACAGTTCTTCATTATCTACGTTGCCGACGGCATTGCCACGCGCTGGTCTGACACGGGGGAACTGTACTGGAAGTTCGTCTCGGACGGCTGGGACGTCGAGTCGCAAAACGTCACCTGCACCGTCACGCTACCCGTACCCGAGGGGGAGTCGGTCAAGGCGGGAGACAACGTTCGCGCCTGGGGACACGGCCCGCTGGATGCAAGCCTGTCTTTTGATGGGAATGAGGTTGTCTACACAGTCCCGGGCGTTGGCTCCAGCGAGTACGCCGAGGCTCGCATCGTGTTCCCCGCAAGCTGGATCTCCGACTGTCCCGAGACGTCGGGTACCATGCTGAGCTCCATCCTTTCGGAGGAGCAGAAGAACGCTGACGAGGCGAACGCCCGCCGCGCTGCGGCACGCTTTGCCCTGTACGGCTTGACGGTTGCCTGTCTTGCCGTTGCGGTTGCTGCGATTGCGGCTGCCGTTATCGCAAAACGCAAGTACAAGGAGACCCACACCGCGCAGTTCGATGACGATTACTTCCGTGACGTCCCCACGGGAGACCACCCTGCTGTCCTTGCAATGCTCGTCTCGGATGAAGATCCGGGTTCTGAGGCGCTCACCTCATCCCTCATGCGCCTTACCGACGAGCATGTCGTCAAGCTCGACAAGGTCAAGTTGGAAAAGAAGAGGATGTTTGGCTCGAAGCAGGTGGACGACTACCGTGCGTCGCTCGTGGGAGAGGTGCCCGAGCCAACGATGGGGACGGCCCAGGAGCGCAAGTCTGCCCGATGCGTTGACCTTGAAACCAAGAAGTTCCTCTTCAAGCAGCTCGCAGGTAGGATTGAGCCGCCGGATGATCCCTCGTATACTGGACACGAGCCGGCGCTCTACTTCTCTACCATCAAGGATTACGCAAAGAGGTCTTCCGAGAAGTACGCAAAGGCCTACGAGTCTTGGCAGGACACCATCAAGGGCGAGTACTTCCGACGCTTCTCGGGCAATGGCTCTCTCAAAGGGACTGGTCGAGGAACTGCGCTTGCGCTCGGATCGCTCTCGATCTTGGCAGCCATTCTCGAGGTGTTCGTCGTGGGCGTCTGGTTCGGCGGTGACCCTCTTCTCGTCCTTCCGGTCGCTGTCATCTGTGGCGTTTGCGGTGCGATTACCCTATTCATGATGAGCGAGAACCATATGAAGGACATCAGCCTGGAGGCCGTCGAGGCAAAGGCTAAGGTCATCGCCCTTAAGCGCTGGCTTACGGAGTTCACCCGCCTTGAGGAGGCGGTACCGGGTGACGTTATCCTCTGGAACCGCCTGCTGGTGATGGCGGTGGCGCTTGGCATTGCAGATGAGGTCATTGAGCAGCTCAAGATGGTGAAGCCCGAGATTATCGACAATCCGGACTTCATGCCGGTCTACTACTGGTACTACGTTGGCCGGTCCGATATGGCCTCTCCCGCGGATGTCTTTACCAGTGCTGTTCACGAGGCCTCGGTTGCTGCGATTGCAAGATCCTCCGACTCAAGTGGCGGCGGCTTTGGCGGCGGCTTCTCGTCCGGCGGTGGCGGCGGCTTTGGCGGTGGCGGCGGAGGAGGTGCCTTCTAGCGGCATCAGCTCGCCTCGCCGACTTCTTTTCGTCAACCCGTGCGGGCACGTGCATCAGAGCATTACCCAACAGAAAGTGCTTCTCTCGTATGAGTTTGGGGTTCTCTTGGCTCTGGCTCGTGGAGCCTCTTGGAATCGAATATCATCAGTGCGGACTACTTGAGTGCGTGCCGAACGCCCCGGTGCAAGATATGCGGGGCATTTGGCATGAATGCGGTCAACTAGTAGGCGTGTGCGCGCTGCTGCTGCACTGGTGGCAGCTGAAGGGAGAGAAATGTATAACGTGCGCGAGATCAACAAGGATACGTGGTGGCTAGGCGCATCCGATCGCAGGATTCAGCTGTTTGAGAACACCCATCCGGTCCCCAATGGCATGTCATACAACAACTTCATCATCATGGACGAGAAGACCTGCCTTCTCGATGGCGTGGACGAGTCCGTCTCTCGCCAGTTCGAGGAGAACCTCGCGCACGTCCTGAACGGCCGCACCCTTGACTATCTCGTGATTGATCACATGGAGCCCGACCACTGCGCCGTTATTCCAGATCTTGTCCAAAGGTGGCCCAACCTCAAGCTTGTGGGAACCCCCAAGACCTTCGATCTTATCCGCCAGTTCCACGGATTTGACCCCGAGCCCCATGCCATCAAGGTCAAGGAAGGCGACACCCTCTCCCTGGGTCGGCATACCCTTCAGTTTGTCCTTGCCCCCATGGTTCACTGGCCTGAGGTCATGGTGACCTTCGACCAGCTCACGGGCACGCTCTTCTCAGCAGATGCCTTTGGCGGCTTTGGTGCCATAGGTGGTGCCATCTTTGCCGACGAGGTTGACTGGGAGCGTGACTGGGCCGACGAGGCGCGTCGCTACTACGCCAACATCGTGGGCAAGTACGGTCCTCAGGTTGCCTCGCTACTCAAGAAGGTCTCGAAGCTCGACATCAAGGAGATTGCTCCCCTGCACGCGCACATTTGGCGTCGCGACTTTGACCAGATTCTTTCTCTCTATGCCAAGTGGGCAGCATATGAGCCCGAGGACAACTCCGTTGTCATCTACTACGGCTCGATCTATGGCGGAACCGCCAACGCTGCGGACATTCTCTCTGTCAAACTGGCCGAGGCGGGTGTCCACAACGTGCGCGTTTACGATGTCTCCAAGACCTCTGTCTCGGAGCTGGTCTCCCAGGCATTCCGTTCGCCGACGCTGGTCTTTGCTTCTGCGACGTACAACATGGGCATCTTTGACGGCATGCGCGAGCTTCTCGAGGACCTTGCCGCCCACGCGATGAAGAACCGTACCGTGGGCGTGATTTACAACGGCTCGTGGGCCCCGCAGGCCGGGCATCTCATGCTCGACGCCATCCAGAAGATGAAGGGCATGGAGATTCTCGACCCGCACGTGCACGTGACCTCTGTGGTGGACGGGTCCGCGCTTGAGGAGCTTGACGCGCTTGCCGCGGCGATTGTGAAAAAGCTTGGCAAGTAGGGAAGCCTAGGGCTGCTTGATAGACGGCGGGGCTCCGGATAACCCGGAGTCCCGCATCTTTTGTGCTGGGGCATTGCGGAGAGAGCAGCTAATGCCGCCGAAGAAGATGAGGCTTTGGGGTCGAGCGGAACTTTTGAGAGAGCCGAGGGGTCAGGCAATCTCTCCATATGCTATCTAGTACCGTATGGCAGACAGCCATGTGACTGCCTGCCGGGTTTGTACGGATGGGAGCGAACCGCTTGCCGACCCGCATGACTCCCAAGGTCGTGACGTCTCTCAGCGGTATATGCGGGCACCGAGGCAAGCAGGTGCCCTACCAGAAAACCAGCGCGGACGCTCTGGGCAGAGGTTGTGGAGGTTACCGGCGAGGGCGAGAGGCGCATGCGCTCCCGGCCGACAAGCGCTCTTGGGACCCCTTATCAAAATTCGAAGCCCCGCATCGCTTTTTCGCAGATACGGGGCCTAATTCACTGGTGGCGGGGAAGGGAATCGAACCCCTGACACGGGGATTTTCAGTCCCCTGCTCTACCAACTGAGCTACCCAGCCAAAAGGCTTGCTCTTGCAAGCTCGTTTACTATATCAAACCGGAAGCAGACGTCAACGCCAAAGTTTTGCCAAACGAGAAAATCATCGTTGTGCTGTGGCTTGGAACTGGGCCTGATGGCTTTGGGGATGGCTTGCTTGTTGGATTCCCTGGGTCTCTCAGCACCGATATCGCTTGTGTGGCGGAAGTTGGCCATCGTGCGTACGCACGATGGAGAAAAACTGGCAGATTGGGGCCTTGGCTGAGATGTTATGGCAGAACAGGTCCGTTGTGCGTACGCACGACTGACAATTCCTGACAAGGCTTCGGCGTTTGCCCAGTTGGGCGAGAGAGACACGTCAACGATTTGGGGTTGTGCGTACGCACGACAGCACTTTTCTGCCATGCGGCGGCTATGAAAGGGTCAATTGGGCAGAAAATCCCAGTTGTGCGTACGCACGATGGCACTTTTCTGCCAGCAGCGAGATTTTGGACGGCCAGCGATGCCCAAGCGGTGAGACTCCGCGGTTTGCAACGCCGGCACTCCCGCCGCCGCCCGGCCCCTATGCAAGCCGAAACGACTTCCCGTCCTCGTCGAATGCCACGGGCTTCGTGCGCCCCACGAAGTACGAGCTCACAACCTCGCGCGCCGATGCCAGCACCGCCGCCTCGTCCTTCTCGGCAACTGCCTCGCGGCTCACCTCTACCCAGAGCGACTGTCCACCGCACGCATCGCGCAGCCGCACGCGCGCGGGAATGCCTGCGTTGAGCAGTGCCTCGTTGACGTCCGCAATCTCCAGGATGTTGACAACCTTCATCTCTCGCGCCCCTTCTCGCGCATCCACGCGAACACGAACTGCTGCTGGATTCCGCCCCACACCGGGTCCCACGTCACGTGGTACTCGCGCTCGGCTCGCTTGATCCAGGTGTCACGCGGCACTGCCTCGAGATATCCCAACCCAAAGAGGCAGATGCAACTTGCCACCTTAGGACCAATGCCTGCGCTCTCCTCGAGCTCTTCCATGGACTCCTCGAGCGTGACGTCGCTACGGTCAAGCCGCGTGGGATGCCACGTGGCCGCGCGCTCGGCAAGCGCCTCAAGGTAGGGCCTGCGGTATCCCAGCTTGAGTCTCTCGGCAAACGACTCGTCGGCGAGAAGCGCCGCCAGCTCGCTTGGTCCAGGGACGTATCCCGCACCCGCGTCGAGCAGTGCGTCCATCGTCCTCTGTATGCGCGCGATGTTCGAGTTCTGCGACACAACAAAGCTCACGGTAGTGTCCCACCAGTCCTGCGCAAGCACCCGGATTCCAGCGCCCACGCGAATCACCTCGTCAGGCATCGCAAGCTCGCCCAGAATCTTCTCGTAATCCACGTCGAGGGCCAGGTAGTGGCACCAGAAGGCAAGTTCGCCGATCTCAACGTCTTCCCCGTTGGCGCGTCGCACGCACACCGCGCCCTGTTCGGCACCGCCCTTCTGCGAGAGCAGGCAGCGCCTGTGACCGCTGGCCACGAGCCAGCCATTCTCGACCTGCCGCCACGTGAAGACCTGACCCGATGTGGCAACGGCATCAAGCGAGAAAAGCGCGGTCTCAATCGTCGCCATGGAGACGCCTAGAAGCGCACGGAGAACTCGGTCTCGTCCGGGACGGGCGCGATGTCCTCCTTGGCGTCGATGGAGTAGCGGATGGGGAAACGCCGGTAGCTCTCGAGGAGGCGCGTGAAGAACGTGGAGACAGTCTCATCCGGCCCCTGGAGCTCCATGCTCACGGAACCGTCCGGCTCGTTTCTCACCCAGCCGGTGAGTCCAAGATCAAGTGCCACGCGCTGGCTGGTCCACCTAAAGCCCACGCCTTGGACCTGGCCCACGAAGCGCACGCGGATGCGCCGCGTGCCACCGCCGCCAGCCGCCGCTGCGCCGCCAGCCGTCGCGTTGTCCCTTCGCCTGCCCTCGTGCCTTTTCCCAAACATGGTACCTCCCTCGAACGCCCGCCTGCGTCACCAAGCCCCCTGCCGGCTTTCCATTTCTCGTGGTTGTTGCCTGCACAGCAGCCCGCGTACACGGGTACGCTTACAATACTACCCGGATATCAAGGGCAACTGAGGAGACCACATGGCGACCAAGTGCAACATCATGACGGACTCGTGCTGCGACTTTTCCGTCGGGGAGGTCGAGCAGGCAGGCATCACGTGCCTCTCGTTCACCTACACCGAGGCCGGCAAGCCCGACGGTGGCCTCTCGGGTGTCGATGACCTCTTCCAGTCCCGCACCGCCCATGAGTTCTACTCCGCCATCGAGAACGGCGCTTGCCCCATGACCTCGCAGCCCTCGCAGATGGTCTACGAGGAGGCGTTCGAGAAGGCCATTGCCTCCGGTGTCCCCACGGTCCACTTTGCCCTCTCCAGCGGCATCTCCGGCGCGTATAACGGTGCCGTTACGGCCCTTGAGCGCGTGTGCGAGAGGCACGGCGGCACGCTCCCCACGCCCATCTACGTTATTGACTGCCTTATCGGCTCCACCACGCAGAACCTGCTTGTCCACGCTGCCGTCGAGAAGCGCGACCAGGGTATGACCGCGGAGGAGATTGTCACGTGGGCCGAGGATGCGCGCTTCCACGCGCACACCATCTTCATGGTGGACAACCTCGACGCGCTGCACCGCGGCGGACGCATCCCCAAGTCGGTTGCCGTGGTGGGCGGTCTTCTCGACGTGAAGCCACTTCTCACCTTTAACCTCGACGGCTCGCTGGCCATCATGGGCATGGCGCGCGGGCGCAGGAAGGCCATGCGCAAGATGGCCGACTTCTACGAGGAGCTCCACGATTCGTCCTACCTCGGCCATGTGGTGGCCATTGGCGACGCGGACTGCGTGGCCGACGGTGACTCGCTCGCCCGCATACTCAAGCCGTCCGAGCACACGCTCAAGGTCTATCGCTCCACCATTGGCCCAACCATCGGCTGCCACGTTGGGCCCGGCATGTACTCCTGCTGCTTCTGGGGTCCGGACCGTCGCGACGACAGGTACAACGATGCCAAGAACAAGGGCAAGTCGGCCAAGTAGGCACGTCTCGCCACACCAATCACGTTTTCTGGGGCAGCGTGCCCCATCGCATCCAGGGGAGGTCTGCAATGAGCTGGACAAGAAGGGAATTCCTCGAGCTTGCATCGGCTGGCGCGGCGAGCGTGGGCCTTGCTGCCTGCAGCGCTCCCACGCGGCAGCAGCCTAGTGACACCACAGACCAGTCGGTCGATTCGACCTTGCAGCCCGCGGAGAACGTTGACCTGGGCGAGTTCAAGAGCCTGGCGCTCGACACCACTGCCTGGAAGTACGATGCAGACAACGACGTCTACTACCAGCTTGGCCTTACGTACTGCCTGAAGCCCGCCACGACCACCTACGAATCCCTGGCGATCTTCGTCCCCGGCAAGTACTTCACCGCCGAGAAGAAAGGCGACACCTACTCCTGCACCATAAACGATAAGGCCGTGGTGGGTGGCTTCACGCCGTCGACGGCGCCCATCCTTCTGCCCATCAACAGCGGCACGCTCTCCCCGCAGGCGAGTCCCACCAAGTACGGCTATGACGGGCTGGGCACCTTCCTCGATGCCGGCTGTATCTACGTCTATGCGGGCTTTCGCGGGAGAAGTGCCGGCTACGACTCCTCGAACGGCTCGACCGACCTCTATCCCGGAGGCGCCCCCTGGCCGGTGGTGGACCTCAAGGCCGCCATCCGCTACCTGCGCTACAACAAGGGCGTGCTCCCCTGTGACGCGTCGCGGGTCTTCTCGTTTGGCTTCTCGGCGGGCGGCGGCGTAAGCGCGCTCCTCGGCTCTGCCGGTGATGCGGAGGCCTACCAGCCCTACCTGGACTCCATTGGCGCCATCACGCACGACGCCGAAGGCAACACGGTCTCCGACGCCATCTTTGGCAGCGCCTCATGGTGCCCCGTTACCTCCTTCGACACTGCCGACGCCTCCTACGAGTGGATGATGGGGCAGTTCTCGACCGCGGCCACACGCGCCGACGGCACATGGACTGCAGCTCTCTCACAGGGGCTTGCCGCAGACTACGCCAGCTACATCAACGCGATGGACCTACGCGATTCCGATGACTCCCAGCTCACGCTCGACGAGTCGGAGGGCAGCGTTTACACGCTGGGCTCCTACGCGAGCCAGATCCTCTCCATCCTCGACGAGTCTGCGACCAACTTTGTCTCGGACACCACGTTCCCGTACACGTACACACCGCAGCGTATCGACGACCCAACCTTTCCCGGCGATCCCAACCTTGCGACCACGCGAGCGTCAGAGGCTGCCGTGGCGGCGGCCAAACAGGGAGCCCAGTCCTCGGCAGAGGCGCAGTCTTCGGCAGAGACATCGGCCGACGGCAGCACGGAGACCACGGAGTCGACAGACGCGATCACGACGACTACGACAACCACGACCACGACGCCCCCCACGGGGACCACGCAGGTGCAGTCCACCATCTACGACACCGTGCAGAATTACTTCTCGGCACTGAACTCCGACTACTGGTGGATCAACTACAACGTGAGCCGCCAGACGGTCTCGATCTCGAGCCTGCGCGACTTCTCGACGCATCTGTGCCCCGCCGAGGCTTCGGTTCCCGCCTTCGACGCTGCTGACCGCTCCACCAAGACCAACCAGCTCTTTGGCATTGGCGAGGAGAGCACCCTGCACTTTGACGAGATCGTTGGCAATCGCGTGGCGGCAAACGCGGACAGCTACGCCACGCTCCAGGGCTGGGACGGGTCCTTTGCCACGGCCTGGCAGGACGACCTCGAGAAGACCGACTCCCTCGACACCGACATGGTCACGCGCGTCTCGATGTTCAACCCGCTCTATTTCCTGAGTGGCACCTACGCAGGCTATGGCACGGGTGCGGTGGCGCCGCATTGGCGCATCAGCGACGGCGTCTTTGACACCACGACGCCGCTTGCCGTCTCGGCCAACCTGGCTTTGGCACTGCGTCACTTTAGCGGGGTCGAGGATGTGTCCTACGTGCCCGTGTGGGGTCAGGGCCACGTGATGGCCGAGCGCTCGGGCACCGCGAACGACAACCTTCTCGCCTGGATCGTCTCCTGCTGCGCATGAGACAAGGGACGGTCCCCTTGTCTCATGAGTGCGCCCCCAGTAGGTGGGATACCGGGGGCGTATGTGCATGGCAGCAAGGCTGGGGAAGAGGAGGGACAGCCTACCTGCCTGAGAAGAAATCGACGATTGCGTTCCAGATGTCGAGAAAGACGTTGCCCGTGCTCGTGGAGCCGCTTGCGGTGGGTTCCTCCGAGGTTGCAGTGCCATCCTGCGCTGTGTCCGACACAGTGGTGGCAGCGGTGATGTCTGAGTCGCCCATGGCAAATGTGGTGCTCGTGCCGCATTCCGCGTCGAAGGTACTGCGGTCGATGAGGTCGGTGCTGGCAGTCGATGCGCCCGTGCCGTCGTAGGTCGTGGAGTAGGCGCCTGTCACGGTGACGGTGAGGTCGGAGGTGTCCTGGACCATGGTCTGGCCGTTGGCCACGATTGTCACGGTCTTGCCGCTCTCGTCCACCACGCTTCCGCCGGAGGCCACGTTGAGCGCCGAGACGGTCGAGTCTGCCGTCACAACCCACGTTGACCCGTCGTCTACGTTTACGGTGATGGGGGAGTCGCTGGTAGAACCGTTGGCGTTCTCAGTGATCGAGGCCGCGCCCGTCCAGGTGCTGCTGTCTGTAAGGTAGAGCGCCAACGAGGAGGTCATGTCCGCGCTCACGTTGCCCCTGACACTCTCATCCGCAAGCGTCAGCGTTGCCGTGCCTCCGTTGGAGCCAGCCGTACCCCAGTTGTTGGAGTCGTTGCCCTCGACCTGGATGAGGTTGGCTGCCGAGGAGTCGTAATCGAGCTGTGTACCCTCAAGCAGGATGTTTGCCGTGGTGTTGGTCACGTAGAAGAACGACCCAGACTGGATGGCGCTCGAGAGCTTGGAGCCAACCGCCTGGAAGCATGCTGCCTCGCCGGTTGTCGACTCGGCGTCACCCGAGGTGGACTGGTAGATGATGACCGCGTTGGCCACGGGGTCCGAAGCGGTCTTTTCGGTGATGGTGCTCGAAAGCGTCGAGTTGTTGATGAGGATGGTGTTGAGCCCCTCCATGCCGGCGATCTGGCTGCCGGTGGCGGTGCCCGTCATGCCCGAGACCTCGATGTCGCCGGTCGAGTAGAGCAGAGGCGAGCCGGACCCCGCAGTCGAGAGCGTGGAGCTGGTGACCGAGATGTTGCCGCCGCCACGGTCGGTGGCGATGCTTGCGCAGTGGTCGCCCTCGGTCGAGATGCCCATCTCGTTCGCGATGATGGTGCCGTCGTAGGTGGCATCAAGGCCACGCGAGTTGTCGGCCGAGGTCGTGATGGTGTCGCCGTTTGCGTAGATGGTTGCGCCGTCGGTGGCAAAGATTGCGTTGGAACCCTCGCTTGTGGCATTGAGCTTGGAGTTTGAGACCTTTGCGGTTGTCCCATCGCCCACGGCGAGAAGGATTGAGTTCACGCCATAGAA
The DNA here is from genome assembly GCF_057241865.1 of Tractidigestivibacter sp. Classification (NCBI taxonomy): domain Bacteria; kingdom Bacillati; phylum Actinomycetota; class Coriobacteriia; order Coriobacteriales; family Atopobiaceae; genus Tractidigestivibacter; species Tractidigestivibacter sp. The sequence goes on along the minus strand of NZ_DBHHPX010000008.1, from coordinate 30,830 downwards.
GTTGCAGTTGTCGCCGTTGGTGTCGTCGCCGGACTTCTCGAGCGTGACGCCGGAGAGCGCGAGTGTGCCGCCGTTCTCGGCCAGCGCCGCGTTGACGTCTGCATCGGTCGCGGTGATGGTCTGGCTTGAGGCCTCCTGCGTGTCTCCGTTGGCCACGAGGGTGCCGGAGAGGACGCCCGTGTAGTCGTAGGTCATCGTGTTGGCTCCGCCGCCTGCGCCGCCGGGCGCGCCTCCGTTGCCGGGTGCCTCGCCTCCACCGGAGGGCGGCTGTCCCGACGGGGCAGTTTGGCTTGCTTCGGCGCCGGAGCCGCTGGTGCTGGAGCCCGCTGCCAGCGCGGGTAGGGGAGCAAGCGAGAGGAGCAGCGCTCCTGTGACAACTGCGACGCCTGCCTTGCGTACGATCTGGTCCACACACCCCATATTGTCTCTTCTCATCCCGGACCTCCTATGATGTGGTCTGGCAACGTTCCCTGGCCTCAGTATGTCCAGCCAAGGGCTGGGCTCCCGCGTCGTGGGCGCATCGACAGCACGTGGGCATAACGTTGAATCAACTCTCAAAGGTCCCTGTGTGAATACTGAAGTGAGACAAGGGGGCTGTCCCTCTGTCTCCTGCTATTGTTAGCGGAGGAAACGGCACACCCAGACGATTGGCACGCACATGGATCAGGACACGTTCGGCGAGAACAGCGCACGTACGACAGCCACAGCCCTTACCAGGCGGGGATTCTTGACCCTGACGCTTGTTGCGGCGTCGCTCTCGCTTGCCGCCTGCGGCACCCCTTCTGACGCGAGTGGCGAGAGCAGCACAAGCTCGACGACTTCCTCCTCGGATGGCTCCACCAGCGTCTCGACTGACGCTGACACCAGCGGCCAGCCCACGGGGACCTACGCCTCGGGCGTCCACCACGCGACCATCGACGTCACGGATTACGGCACCATCTCGGTCGCGCTCAACGCCGACGTTGCGCCCATCACCGTCTCGAACTTCGCCGGCCTTGTCGAGCAGGGCTTCTACAACGGCCTTACCTTCCACCGTGTGGTGAGGGACTTCATGATTCAAGGCGGCGACCCCAATGGCGACGGCACGGGCGGCTCTGACAAAACCATCAAGGGAGAGTTCTCTGCCAATGGGGTCACGAACAGCATTGCCCACGTGCGCGGCACCATCTCGATGGCGCGTTCGTCGGATTACAACTCGGCCAGCTCGCAGTTCTTTATCGTTCAGAAGGCGGCCTCGTCGCTCAACGGGCAGTACGCCGCCTTCGGCAACGTGACCGATGGCATGGACGTGGTTGACGCCATCGTGGACGCAACGGCCGACAAGGGAGATTCCAACGGCATTCTTCCCGCCGGGGACCAGCCGGTGATTGCCTCCATCACGATGGCGGACTAACGCCGGCGCTGGCGGTTTTGCTCCCGGCGCCTGTACGCGGCCCATCCGACGTCTTGGAAATCGTGCATCACGTCATCGAAATAAACGTAATAAAATAGTGGCCTTTGCGCCATATGGCAAGGGGTATATCAAAAAGCTATAAAAAACGCTGCTATGCTGCTATAATCTCATACATGAGAAAGGAGATTCTGCATGTATGAGATTGGTGAGTATGTTGTCCATCCGGGTCAGGGCGTGTGCCGCGTCGAGGATGTGACGGATGGTCCCAGCCCCTGCTACCAGCTCATGCCCGTGGGTGAGCGCCGCCCCATGCGCATCAGCTACCCTGTCTCCAGTGAGTCTCGCCTGCGTCCGGTCCTCTCGGCCGAAGAGGCTCGCGCCATTATTGACGAGTATCCCACCATGGAGGCGGAGCCGTACTCAGAGCATAGTGGGACCCTTGAAGAGCAGCACTTCAAGGACGAGATTCGCCGTGGCAGCTGCCTAGATTCCGTGCGCATCGCGAAGACCTTCCGCGAGCGCATCGACAAGGCCAAGTCCCGCAACAAGAAGCCACCCGTGGCATTCGACCGCATACTCAAGCTGGCAACCGCCCGCTCGCTCCAGGAGCTCTCCGTCGCGCTTGACACTACGCCCGAGGACGTCCAGGCGCTCTTCCAGGGCGCACTCGACGCCGCAGAAGGGGAGAACTAGCGAGAGAAGCACGATTCCGCGGCAACCGCCGCCGGCTGCCTCCCACACAACGCCGGCCGCCACGCGCGGTCGGCGCTCTCTCGTATGCGACCCTTGTCGTGCGCATTCTTTCCGCTGCGTTGCCATTCCCGGTGGCAGGCGACCTGTGCCGCTCTTCTTGAGTAGAATTAGCTCCAAATACAAGATGGCCTCGACCGAGGAGGGTTCGTGCCTACCGCAGACGAGACAGACAAGAACCGCGCGATCATCACCGTCCTAGGGCATGACCGCCCGGGTATTGTTGCAGCAGTGTCTACGGAGCTCTCCGAGCGTTCCGTAAACATCCTCGACATCTCGCAGACCATTCTGCAGGGCACGTTCACGATGACCATGCTCGTGGACCTGGCCGAGGTCGAGACGGACTTCTCCGAACTCAAGGGGGCTCTCGACGCGCTCTCGGAGCGACTGGGCGTTCAGATTCGCATCCAGCGCGAGGAAGTCTTCCACTATATGTACCGCCTGTAACCCATATCCGCGCAAATACACGGCCAGTTTTGCGTTCGCCCCGCGTTTTAGGGCGGAGAGAAAGGTGTTAGGCAATGCCCCTTTTCAAAACAAACCGCAGCAGGAACGAGGTCTTTGGGCCCATCCTCTCGACGCTCGACACCTCCGCCATGACCCACGTGGTGGATGCCTACCCCATGCCCTCCAAGGGGCTGGGACGGCCTCCCGTCTCTGATGGCCTCTACGAGGGCTACAAGGACGCCGACGTCTTTGACGGAGGCCTCTACGGCCGCTACGACGTGAAACGCGGCCTGCGCAACGCCGATGGCTCTGGCGTGCTGGTGGGTCTCACCACCATCTCGAACGTGCATGGCTACGCTAAGGAGAACGGCGTTGTTATGCCCGACAAGGGCGACCTCATCCTTCGCGGCTACCATATCGAGGACTTGGTGGCAGGTCCGCAGAGAGAGGACCGCTTTGGCTACGAGGAGGTTGCCTACCTTGTGATCACGGGGCACCTGCCCACGGCTGGCGAGCTGGACGACTTCCGTGCCCGCATCGACTCGCGCAGGCAGCTTCCCGACGGCTACCTCTCGATCTTCCCCCGCACTACCTACAGCCACTCGATCATGAATGTGCTGCAGCGCGCGACGCTCCTGCTGTATGCCTTCGACCCCATGCCTGACGACACGTCACCTGAGCACGAGATTGACGTGGCGCTCTCGCTTCTCGGCCGCTGGCCGCGCACGGCTGCCGTGGCGCACGCCGCAAGCGAGGCTGCCATGAACGAGGACCGTCTGGTGGTGCCGCCCGCGCGCGAGGGCTTCTCGATGGCCGAGACGGTGCTCGACGTGCTCCGCGGCGACGAGGGCTTCTCGCACGAAGAGGCCATGATGCTCGACGTGATGCTCACGCTTCACGTCGAGCACGGCGGCGGCAACAACTCCACGTTCACCACGCGCGTGCTGTCGTCTTCGGGCACCGACGCATACTCCGCCTACGCTGCCGCTCTGGGCTCGCTCAAGGGTCCCAAGCACGGCGGCGCCAACTTCAAGGTTGGCCAGATGATTGACGACATCGGCGCACACGTGGCCGATTGGACCAATGACGACGAGGTTGCAGGCTATCTCGAAAAGATCGTCCGAGGCGAGGCGTTTGACCAGACTGGGCTCATCTATGGCTTGGGCCATGCGGTCTACACGCTCTCCGATCCCCGCGCACAGCTGGTCAAGCGCTACGCGCGCAAGCTCGCGCGCCAGAAGGGCGCCGAGGACAAGCTCGACCTCATCGAGAGCATCGAGCGCCTGGGGCCACAGGTCATGCGCGACGTGAAGGGGACCAAAAAGCCCCTCTGCGCCAACATCGACATGTATACCGGTTTTGTGTACTCAATGCTGGGTGTGCCCAAGGACCTCTACACCCCAATCTTTGCCATGGCTCGCGTGGCCGGCTGGGCTGCGCACCGCATGGAGGAGCTCTACGGTGCGGGCCGCATCATCCGACCGGCGTACCGCTCGGTCTTCGACATGCGCGACTATGTGCCGCTGGCGGAGCGCGGAGCCGCAGCAGGGAGCGACGCGGCTGCGGACGCGGGTGTCGAAGAGGGCGAGACGGATGGCCGCTAGCTGGCATCCCGGCTCGGGTGGTGCTTCTGGCAACCGCGTGCGGCCGCGCATCGTCTTCGCCGACATGGACGATACCTTCCTCGCCCCAGACAAGACGCTGCTGCCGCGCAACATGGACATGCTCGACCGTCTCGCCGAGGAGGGCATCGAGTTTGTGCCATGCACGGGTCGCGCTTGGAGCTCCATTCCGACCGCGGTCCGGTGCCATCCGGCCACACGCTATGCCGTGCCAGACGATGGTTCGGTGGTGGTGGAGGCACCGTCAGGGCACGTGATCTTCGATTGCGCCGTTGGTGTCAATCGTGCGCTGTCGCTCTTCTCGCGCGTTGAGGGCCTTCTCGACAGAGCGACCTTCGACGTGTTTGCCGATGGGCTGGTGTACGTGGACCAGGCGGGATGGGACCTCCTGGGGTGTTTGGGCCTCTCTGAGGTGCAGCTTGCCTACATGCGTCGGTCGCGCACGATTGCGACGCTGCCGCTGCCGCGACTCATGCGCGAGGCTGGGCTGGTGGAGCGCGTGGGCATGTGCTGGGGGGACGTCCCGGGGGCGGCTGGGGTTGGCGCGGCTGCGCGTGCTGCCGTCGAGCGTGACCCCACACTGCGCCCTACCGGCTCGTACGGGAGCGCCATCGAGATCGTCGACGCCCGCGCCTCCAAGGGGGCGGCGCTCACGTGGCTCTGCGGGTACCTGGGGATTTCTGTCGAGGCCTCCGTGGCCTTTGGCGACTCTCCCAACGACCTCGAGATGATTCGCGCGGCGGGGGATGGCGTGGCCGTGGGCAACGCGTGCGACGCACTGCGAGGCGAAGCGGACCACGTGACGGCGACTAATGCCGAGAGTGGCTTCGCGACGTACCTGGAGGGCGTGCTGGGGGCGTAGATTGCGCCGCCCGCCGCGACGCTTGTCTCCCTGCCAAGACGTCGAGGCAAACGGTTGGGTTGCGGTTGGCACATCTGCCGCTCTCGATGGCGTCGCAAGCCTCTGCCTGCCAGGCTTTGCCGACTATGCGGCAAGCAGGATGCCGGGGAAGTGATATCCAAGCGGGCGAGAGGCCCTGATGGACGGAGTTTGCGAATCCTTGGCTAAGCGCTGCGTCAGGCAGTGCGGGCACATACAATGTGACGCAGAGCAGCGCGCTGCTCTCGGGCTCTATGGGTTCAGGCGTCCTTGCGGAGAATGATATGAGTTCCAACTGGATTGTGTGCTCCACAGCAGTTACGTTTGGCAGGGGCTCGGACGAGCCCATCGAGCGGCTCAAGGCTGCCGGCTGCGAGGTTCGCCTCAACCCGTATGGCCGCCCACTCACAAAGGAGGAGATGCTCGACTTCGCGGGGGATGCCAGCGCAATTATCTTGGGCAACGATGACCTGCCCGCCAGCGTCATTCGCCGTCTGAAGAGGCTCCGCATCATTGCCCGGTATGGCGTCGGCTTTGATGGCGTTGACATTGCCGAGGCACGTGACCTGGGTATCGAGGTCACCTATGCCCCGGCTTCCAACCGAGAGGAGACGGCAGATTTCACCTTTGGTCTCATCCTTGACCTGGAGCGCTATATCTCGCAGATGGTCATTGACACTCGTTCCGGCGGTTGGACCAAACTCACTGGGACCAGCCTTTACGGGAAGACCATCGGCATAATAGGGGTGGGGCAGATTGGCTGCGCTGTTGCCCGACGAGCAATGGGCTTTGGCATGGACATATTGGGCTACGACATTGTCCAGCGCAATGAGGCCACGGTTTACGGGGTTGTCTACACCACCCTCAACGACCTGCTGAGAAGGTCTGACATCATCACCATTCACTTGCCTTTGGACGAATCGACGAGGAACCTTCTCGGGGCGCGTGAGCTTAGGCTCGTAAAGCCGGGCTCCATTCTCATCAACACGGCGCGAGCGGGAATCGTTAGGCACGGTGCGCTCGACAACGCACTCCAATCAGGCGCGCTCGCCGGTTTTGCGATTGACGTGTTCTCCAAGGAGCCGCCTGAGCACCAGCCCTACTACGACTACGACAATGTGCTGGTCACACCTCACGTTGCCGGGAATACTTTCGAGAGTAGCCGTCGCATGGGCAATATCGTGGTGGACAACATACTGGCTGTGAAGTCTGGGGTGGAGCCCCCTGATCCCATTACGCCTCAGCATCTCTACGAGTCGATGATTGTGATGGGGCAGTCCACCGGGAAACAGTAGGCCACGGCTTGTCCTGTGGTATCTACCGTGCCAGATGGGTAGGACCGGACTCTTCAGGCCCACACACCGGCTTAGCCGGCGGGCGTCGTCCTTCTTTATGCATGCAATTGGTAGGTTGATGCATTCCTAATGACAGAGAAGACATCAGTCTTGCGTTTAAAATATGAAGAAATGATGAATATACCTCTCTATCATTAAAAAGTATGCATTTAAAATTCTTAAATACCATGAATAATGGCATTTAATCTCACAAATTAATACAAAAAATGCGCATTCAAAAATACTGGTTGTACTTATGGTGAGATTGTGGTCAAATTTCCTTAACAAGCACAGTTAATGCAATTGTCTCAACGTATGCTCGCAATGCAAATCAGGAGGGTATGACGTGATTGACCCCAGTATCACCAAGTTCCCCAAAGTAACGGTCATTCTCCGGGGATACACGTATGAGCAAGTTCGATGCGTAGTAAAAAACATGGTTGGCACTAGGCTGAGAGCCGTCGAGGTTGCCATGAACACGACTGACGCAGCGAAGATCATCGAGGGAGTCTCCAGGGAATTTGGCGATGAGGTTCTAGTTGGCGCTGGTACCGTCATCTCCAGTGTCCGGGCAAATGCCGCAGTTGAGGCAGGGGCTCGTTTTGCGCTCTCGCCCATCTGCTTCACGCAGGAGATCTTTAGCATCTGCAAGGCAAACGGCCTCATGACCGTCCCCTCGGCCTTCTCGCCTTCCGAGGTCTGGAACATGTTCGAGATGGGCGCAGACATCGTGAAGGTCTTTCCGGCGGGGACCCTTGGCCCCAAGTACGTAAGGGATATTCAGGCGCCTCTCAACCCCATGCCCATCATGGTCGTGGGCGGGGTGAATGGCGACAACTGCCAGGAATTCTTTGACAACGGTGCCAGCTATGCAGGCATCGGCTCCGGGATCTTTGACCCCAAGCACATCATCGAAGCCGATGACGCGGGGCTCAAGGCGGATATCGAGGCGTTTGAGCAAAAGGTCCGCTGGTAGGAGAGAGGAGGATCCGGAATGGCAGACGTTGCATTTGGCCCTGAGCTCGTTGTGATTCTCGACGGAGCCAAGAGCTATCAGGATGTCGAGAAGGCACTTGCAAGTAGGCTCGTAGAGCTGGGGTACGCAAAGGAGAGTTACCCACAGGCCATCGCCGAGCGCGAGGTTGACTATCCAACCGCTCTTGATGTCCAAGGTATAAACGCCGCAATGCCGCACTGTGCCGTGGAGAACGTGAACAAGGCAGCCGTATGTGTTGGGGTACTCAAGGAGCCTGTGGACTGGCGCAAGATGGATGACCCTGACTCAACGTGCAAGGTGTCGCTGGTTGCCATGCTTGCCCTTGTTGAGGCCCATGCGCATTTGGACATGCTGCAGAAGGTCGTTTCTCTCATCCAAAACCAAGGACTCATGAAGAGAATCATCGCTTCTGGTAGCAAAGAAGAGACCTTCGAGCTGCTGAAAGGCAGTCTTGCATAGGGTTTGATGTACGTAATGGTGATGGTACGCGGATAGGGAAGGGATTAGAAATGGCAAAGCGCATATTGGTTGCGTGTGGCAATGGGGTCGCAACGTCAACCGTAGTCGCAAGCAAGATTAGAGACTACTGCAAGTCTAAGGGTTTGGATGTTCAGACCAATCAGTGCAGAATGATTGAGCTACACGACAAGGGCGATGGATACGACCTGATTGTGACTTCGGGCAAGTTCTCCGATCCCGACATCAAGACGCCCGTAATCATGGGCATCAGCCTTCTGACTGGCATTGGTGCCGACAAGACCCTCGAGCAGATTTACCAGGCAGTGAAGGACTAAATGCCCGCTGCATTTGAGACTGGGCGGAGTAGTGATACGGCAGAACTCCCGAGAAAAAGGATCCTGAATGGACGTTGTTGTTAACGGCATCTACGCCGCGTTCCAAGCCTTCCTGAGTGCGGGCGCATACGTGATGCTTCCCGTGATTATTACCGTCCTTGGACTGGTCTTTAGACTAAAGGTCTCCAAGGCGTTCCAGTGCGGCATCACCATTACGTGTGGCTTTGTTGGGATTAACCTCCTTGTAAACCTCTTGAAGACAGCTGTGACCCCTGCGGCATCGGGGATGGTTACCAACTTTGGCCTGTCCCTTGACGTGACTGATGTAGGTTGGGGTGCCGTCTCTTCTGTTACTTGGGCGTCACCAATCGTCGCCTTCTTGGTGTTCGAGATTTTGGGCATCAACATCCTCATGCTTGTCCTTAAGAAGACCAACACCATGGATGTTGACATCTGGAACTACCACCACATGATGATTGCCGGAATCCTCGTCTTCTTTGTGACCAGCAACTTCGTGCTTGCCCTAGTTGCAACTGGTCTGATGGCCATCATTTCCTTCAAGCTTTGCGACTGGACCCAGCCGCTTGTCGAGCACTTCTTCGGCATTCCCGACGTTTCCCTGCCTACGGTTTCCTACATCTCCTCAATCATCATTGCGGCTCCTATCAACTGGCTCATTGACCGCATTCCCGGGGTGCGTGACATCAGCTTCTCCATTAAGGGCGTGCAGAAGAAGATTGGCTTCATTGGCGACCCGATGATCCTTGGCTTCATTCTTGGCTGCGCAATGGGTCTTCTTGCTTGGCTGCCTTGGAGCCAGGTTGTCCTCACCGGAGTTAACGTTGCTGCCGTCATGGCGCTTATGCCCAAGATGACCTCCATGTTCGTCGAGGGTCTCATGCCCATCTCCGAGGCTGCCCAGGAGTTCACCTCCAAGAAGTTTGGTGGAAAGGCCCTGACCATCGGACTGGATGCGGCGGTTGTTGTTGGAAACCCTGACGTTATCACCACGGCCCTTATCATGATCCCCATCACAATTCTTCTCGCCTTCATCCTTCCGGGCAACCACATGATGCCGCTTGCCGACCTTGCTGTTGTCACGTTCCGAGTGGCTCTGGTTGTGGCCCTCTGCCGTGGCAATGTCTTCCGCTCCATTCTCGTGTCGATTCCTGTCATGGCGGCCATTCTCTACGCTGGGACCGCTGCCGCGCCGTTCATGACCGGGCTTGCTCAGTCCGCCGGTCTTGCTTTTGATGGCCAGATTGCTTCTATGGCTGGCCCGTCTCTTACCCAGACTGCAATCGTCTTCTGGACCTGCATCTCCGCTAATCCTTGGCTCGGCATCGCTATTCTCGTTGCGGTGTTTGCCTTCGTGTGGTGGTTTGTCGAGGAGAAGGTCACCATGGAGAAGATTCAGGCATACGCAGAGCAGGCTCAGGAGTAGTGGGATTCCCATTGCCCTGACGGATCGAAAGGCGGATGCTGCCGTAGGGACAGTGTCCGCCTTCGTGCAAGGAGTAGATATGCAACGCAAGATAGATCAGCTCGAGCCGTTCCAGAGGGCAATCTCCAAGGCGCACCTTGCCTCGGCCGGCATCTCCATCGACTCGCTCGAGGATCCCGACAGGCCCCTCATTGCCATTGCGAACAGCTGGAACGAGGTATGTCCCGGCCACGAGCCATTGCGCCAGCTTGCGGCGGAGGTCAAGAAGGGAATACTCGAGGCGGGTGGGGAGCCCATCGAGTTCAACACGATTGGCATGTGCGATGGCGTTGCGCAGGGGCATCCCGGCATGCGCTACTGCCTGCCCCACCGTGACCTCATCACGGACTCCTGCGAGGCCATGATCGTGGGCGAAGGCGTCTTTGACGGCGTGGTCTACATGGGCTCCTGCGACAAGATCATCCCCGGCATGCTCAACGCCGCCGCGCGAATCGACCTCCCCTCGGCCATCGTTACCGCTGGTCCCTGCTATGACGAGATCAGGCCGTCCGAGTCCAAGGCGCTGAGGGCGCGCTTCCTTCGCGGCGAGGCGACGGAGCGCGAGGTCATCGAGGGTACGCTCAGGTACTACACCGGGCCTGGCGTCTGCCCCTTCCTGGGCACCGCCAACACCATGGGGTGCCTCTCCGAGGGCTTGGGAATGATGCTTCCGTACGGTGCCCTTTGGCCAAGCTCTACAAGCCAACGGCGCTTCTCGGCACGTCAGACCGGTGCTCGTGTGGTTGACCTCGTGCGCAGGGGCATCCGGCCCTCGGACATCATGACGCAAGCATCGCTCGACAACGCGGTGAGGCTCCTTGCCTCCATCGGTGGGTCTCTCAACGCCATGGTGCACCTGCCTGCCCTTGCCCGCGAGCTGGGGCTGGAGGTCACATGGGACAAGGTCGCGGACATCACCAGCCGAACCCCGGTCGTGTGCGATGTGGTCCCCAACGGGGACATCAGCTGCATCAACCTCTACAAGGCAGGCGGCGTCCCGGCGGTTCTCAAGACCATCGAGGGAGACCTCGACACTTCCGTGATGACCGTCACCGGAAGGACCCTTGGCGAGAACCTTGACCGAGAAGTGCAGGTCGACCGTGCCGTCATTCGCACGCAGGACGACTCTGCTTCCGTGTGCAACGGCATCCAGGTGCTGTATGGAAACCTGGCCTCCGAGGGTGCACTCGTGAAGACAAGCGCCGTGCCTGCGGGGCAGCATGTCTGGACTGGTCGTGCCCAAGTGTTCAACTCCGAGGAGGAGGCGTTTGCGGCGTACAACCGGCATGCCATCACGGCCGGCACCGGCGTCGTCGTGCGCTACGAGGGTCCGAAGGGCGGCCCCGGCATGAAGGAGCTGCACCGTGTGACCGAAATCATGAAGGGCATCCCCAACTCCGCGGTCATCACCGACGGACGCTTCTCTGGAGCTTCGGGCGGGCTCTCCGTTGGGTACCTCTGCCCAGAGGCCCTCGATGGCGGGGCAATCGCCCTGGTTCGGGATGGGGACGAGATCCACGTCGATCTCTCGAAGAACCTCATAGAGCTGCATGTCTCAGACGAGGAGCTTGCCGCGCGCCGTGCGACATGGAAGCCTGTCATCCGCGAGAATGGCGGGCACCTGCTCAAGCGGTATGCGGAACAGGTGGAGTCCGCGAAGGCCGGAGCCGTGCTGCGCTAAGGCTTCTGGACTGTTGGGTCGGGGCTCGGGCCCCGGGTGGCGGCAAACCCAGCCTCCTGGTGCCCAGAACCCGACCTTCCGCCGCAGCATCCCCGCCGATGCCCCGCGCTCACTACAAGAAGCGGCGCCCTGCGCGTGCGCGCAGGGCGCCGCAACAAGATTTCGTGGCTCTTCTCGGCCGGCCCTTAGTTGGACTCGTCGCGGTCATCGGGGTTGAGCTTAGCCTCCGCCGCCCTCACGGCGCGCTCGAGTTCCTCCTGTTCCTCCTCCCCGTCGGAGTCCTCCTCGTCGCCGTCGTCGATACGCAGCGGCTTGAAGCTTGCCGTGTCACCGCCAACCAGGGTCCTCTCGGCGTCCGACGCGTTCTCCTCGCGCTCGTTGTGCATGGAGGCCGAGAAGATGTCCTCGTCATCGGAGTCGTCGTTGTTCTCGGCGGGCCTGGCTGGGGCCTTGGGTGCCGCTGCCAGCACCGCGTTGGCGTCAAGTGGGATGCGTGTGAGCTTGTGCTGACGCTTGGTCTTGGCAAAGAGCGGCACGTACTCAAAGATTACCGAGGAGTTCTCGAGCCCGTACCAGCGCATGGGCGTGCCGCACAGGCGACGGATGAAGTACTTCATCTCGATGGTGTGCGTGTCTGTGCCGGAGATGTCGGTCTCGGGTGAGAGAACCTTGCGAATCAGGCAGAAGCGGAAGTCGCCGACGATGCTGTGCTTGCGGTAGATCGAGTACTTGTGGTCCTGCGGCGCCAGCTGGTTGTGCTCCACGAGGTCCTCGACGATCTGGTAGAGGTACGTGTTCACGCGCTGGTTTACGCGGAAGCCCAGACGCAGCTGCACCTTGAACACGAAGTCGGTGTCAAAGGCGTTGACTATGTACTCATGGGTGTAGGGCTCGTCGGTCACCTGGACGTTAAGGAAGTAGTAGGCCTTTGCGCGCTTGGGGCGCTTGTCCAGGATCGAGTAGAGGATGTCGCGGTCGAGCTTGTCGAGCGACGAATCGTTGGTGAGAAAGACCAGGTTGTCGGCAAGCAGGGGATAGGACTCGTCGTGCGAGAGGTCGAAGAGCTGGTCGAGGTACTTGCGGACCGGCAGGTAGACGGACTGCGTGCGCTCGATGGCCGTGCCGCGGCGCCAGATGTACATGACCAGGAAGAGCACCGTGGCGAGAAGAACGGTGACGTACCCGCCGTGGAAGAACTTGGTGAGGCTCGAGAAGAAGAACATGAGTTCGACGGTGCCAAAGAAAACGAGGAACACCACGGCCGCCACGGGCTTGCGACGGGTGTGCGAGAGGTACGTGAACAGCAGGATCGTGGTCATGAGCATGGTGCAGGTGATAGCCAGGCCGTAGGCTGCCTCCATGTGCTCGGAGGTCTGGAAGAGCAGGACCACACCCATACAGCCAATCCACATGATGTTGTTGACCAGCGGGATGTAGATCTGGCCGCGCGTCTCGGAGGGGTAGTTGATCTTCATGTGGGGCATGAGGTCAAGGCGGATGGCCTCAGAGACAATGGAGTAGGAGCCGGTGATGAGGGCCTGCGAGGCGATGATGGCCGCGAAGGTGGAGAGAATCACGGCAAAGACGCGGGACTCCTCGGGCAGCATCTGGAAGAAGGGGTTGAGGTCCGTGATGGCGGCAAGCTCGCTGCTGCCGTGGTTGGCGACGATCCAGGCTCCCTGGCCCAAGTAGTTGAGGATGAGGCAGAGCTTCACGAACGGCCAGGAGAGGTAGATGTTCGCCTTGCCCACGTGGCCCATGTCGGAGTAGAGGGCCTCGGCGCCGGTGGTGCAGAGGAAGACGTTGCCTAGGACCATGAGGCCGGCGGCGTTGAGGTGGTTGTCAAAGAGGAACATGATGCCACGCAGCGGGTTGAGCGCACGGAAGACGTTGAGGTCGAGGCCCACGTTGAGAAGGCCGGCGATGCCCAGGAAGAGGAACCACACGGTCATGACCGGGCCAAAGGCCTTGCCAATGGTGGAGGTGCCCGCCCTCTGCAAGGCAAAGAGGATGCAGAGGATGATAAGAGTGATGCCGACCACGATGGCCTGGTTGGTTCCGATGATGCCGTAGAAGAAGTCGATGGTGCGCAGGCCCTCGATGGCGGTGGTTACCGTGACGGCGGGCGTCAGAATGCCGTCGGCGAGAAGGGCCGCGCCGCCGATCATGGCGGGGATGATGAGCCACTTGCCGCAGCGCTTGACGAGGCTGTACAGCGCGAAGATGCCGCCCTCGTTATGGTTGTCGGCCTTCATTGCCACCAGCACGTACTTGACCGTGGTGATGAGCGTGATGGTCCAGATGAGTAGCGACAGCGCCCCCAGGACCACGTCCTCGCCCATCGTGGACAGACCGCCGTTGCCGGTCATGATTGCCTTGAGGGTGTACATGGGACTCGTACCGATGTCGCCGTAGACGACGCCCAGCGTTACGAGAACCATCCCCGCCGAGAGTGGAATGCCGCCCTTCCTGGCGGACTTCCTGGCTCGTTTGGCTGCGATTGGTGCATTGGATGTGGCCATGACGCTCCAATTTCCGTGGGTCCTACCTGCGTAACCCCGTGTTTCCCGACGTATCCCAGATACAAGTCGCTAAATATAGCACTCTCCTATAGCACTCTCCTGAAAGGAGTACGAGTGCTCCACTCTTCTGACAAGTATATGCAGTTGGGGCGGGTTTTGCCCGGTGGCGTTCGCAATGGCGAGAAGGGCTGGCGCTGCGTTGGCGTTTGGGTGCCTCACGCGCGGCAGCGGAGGACGCGTAACCGTCCGGAATTTCCGGCGCGCCCCTCGTCTTGTGAAGAATCGCCGGTTGGGCGGCCGTAACCATTCGGAATTTGCGGCATTCACCGCGACGCCTGCCCCTCTCGTCCCTCTCGCCTGCTGCCACCACGCCGCAGCGCGCACTCGCCTAGAATGGGGCACGCTTACCATCTCGTAATAGGCACTTCACAAGGAAGGGACTCTCATGGCAGATAACCAGACGCAGACGGTGCCCGCGGCGGAGGCGTCGCGCCGTCCGCACGAGGACGTGCCCGCAAACGCGGTGAGAGGCGTGCCGGACCCGGCAAGCGCGCGCCTCTCGTGGGCAGACGGCGAGAAGACCATCGACTACGTGGCCACGGCCGCCCATCTCGACGTGCGCGACGACTCCGGCCGCCTCGAAGGCAAGATGTTCTCGCTATCGTACGTCGCAGTAGACGAGGAGGGCCAGCCTAACGCAGCCAGGCCGGTGACTTTTGCCTACAACGGCGGCCCGGGTTCGGCGTCGGTGCCCATCAACTTTGGCGGTATCGGCCCTCGCCGAGTCCAGACAGACGGCACGAACCACCTCGCCGCTTCGGCCCCGGTGGCCGACAACCCCCACACGCTGCTCAAGGACTCCGACCTCGTGTTTCTCGACGCGCTGGGCACCGGCTGGTCTGTTGTCGCCGATGACTGCGACCCTGCGACGGTCTTCTCGGTCGACGGTGACGCTGACGCCTTCGCACGTGCGATCATGGACTGGCTCGAGAAGAACCACCGCTGGTCAAGCCCCATCTACCTCTTTGGCGAGTCCTATGGCACCTTTAGGAACGCCGTGCTCATGAGGCTTTTGGGCGAGAGGTCCGTGAAGCTCACGGGCGTGGTGATGCTCTCCGCCATCTGGGACTGGGTGCAGACGCTTCCCGGCGAGGACCTCTACTACCTGGGCATGATGCCCACCTACGCCGCTGCGGCGCAGTTCTTTGGGCGTGCCGGACAGGGCGTGGATCCAGATGTCTGGTTTGACCGTGCGATGGGCTTTGCCGATGATACGCTGGCCCCGGCCCTTCTCCGCGGCGACCGCCTGGGCGAGGAGCTCGAGCGCGACGTTGCCCGGCAGCTCTCGGAGTTTGTGGGCCTACCCGTCGGGTACCTTGTCCGCCACCACCTACGCGTCGAGCTCACGGAGTTCCGCCGCGAGCTCCTGCGCGACGAGGGCCGTGTGTGTGGCCGCCTCGACATGCGCTTCTGCTCGGACGAGCCCTCGCCCATGCAGGCAAGCTTCGACTGGCTGGGCGGCGAGGATGCGGCCGACGATGCCGTGGAGGCCAACTGGGCCAACGCATTCCGCGCGTTCTGCGCAGACGAGCTTGGCTACCAGGGACCCTCCGTCTACCTAGGGCAGAACTGGGAGAAGGTTGGCCACAAGTGGGTCTGGCAGCACGAGGTGCCGGGGACGGGCGAGAAGGTCGGTGCGCCTAACGTGACCGGTGACGTGGCGCTTGCGCTGCGCCGCAACCCCACGATGAAGCTTGCCATCATCGGCGGTTGCTACGACGCGGCGACCACGTTCTGGAACGTGCGTCACGACCTGAGTTGCCAGTTCCTCTCGCCCGCGCTCAAGGGGCGCATGACGTGGCTGCGCTACGGCTGCGGACACATGGCCTACGTGGACGAGCCCACGCTCGAGGCCATGGACCGCGACCTCCACGCGTTCTACGAGTGAGACAAGGGGGCTGCCCCCTTGTCTCACTGCCTCACCAGGTAGGCATGGTGGATCTTGGGGTTTCTCGCGTAGTCCTCAGGGATGGTCTTTGCCGTAATGTCCTCGAGGGCTACGCCTGCCTTGGCAAGCGTCTCAACGTCGGGCTTGAAGTTGCGCAGGTTGCACGAGAAAATCGCGCAGCCGCCGGGCGAGAGCAGCCTCGAGACCGAGATGATGAGGTCGGCGTGGTCGCGTTGCACGTCCCAGGACCTAGCGTGCATGCGGTTTGAGTTGGAGAACGTGGGCACGTCGCAGAAGATGAGATCCCAGGTGTAGCGGCGCTCGTGGCGGCGGTCGGCCACCCACTGCAGCACGTCTGCCTGGATAAACTCGTGGCTGCGGCCGTAAAATCCGTTTCTCTCCATGTTGCGGCGCGCCCAATCGAGAGACGGCCGCGAGAGGTCGACCGTGGTGGTGAGGCCCGCGCCGCCGTCTGCGGCGTAGCAGCTTGCCGTGCCAGTGTAGGCAAAGAGGTTGAGAAAGCTCCCGCCCGGGGTGCGCTTCATGAGTTCGCGCACCATCGAGCGCGTCTCGCGGTGGTCGAGAAACAGGCCGCAGTCCAGCCGCTCAGAGAAGTTCACCTCAAACGTAAGGCCACCCTCGTCTACGAGGTGCGCACCGCGGGGAAGCTCCACGCGCCCGTCATGCCTGCGTGAGGGGCGCACGTCGCGGCCACCTTCGCGGCCAAAGCCGCCGCGCCCCTCTCGCCCGCCGTCTGCGTACTGCGAGCCGCCACGCGCATGCGTGCGCACGCGCACGAACACGTTGGAAGGCTTGACGCCCATCACGCGCGGGGTAATTGCCAGCACGTCGAGAAGGCGCCTGCGCGCAAGACCCGCATCCACGTCGCGTGGGGCGGCGTACTCTGAGACATAGAGCCAGCGTCCCGGTGTCTCAGAACCCTGGTACAGGTCAATCGAGACGGAATAGTCCGGCAGGTCGGCGTCATAGACACGGTAGCAGCTCACGTCCTCGCGCGCCGCCCACTTGGCGCGCTGCTTCGCCACCTTGGCGAGACGCGCGGCAAACTGGTCAGAGGCCCCCACTAGCACGGGCACGCTTCCGGTGCCCCCGCGAAGCTCCACCACGGGGTGCTCTGCCGAGAGGGACATGGTATCGTAGCAGCGGATCGTTGCATCATCGCGACCAACGATCACGTCGATGGCCCCTGCGGGCTCGCCGCCCGCCGCGGCGTCCGCGGCGTTGTCGGCACAGAGTGCGACCGCGCCCGCGCCGTCGTGTCCGGCAACAGCCCCAGCCCCTGCCGAGAAGAGCGAGAGCGCCTCGGCCTCGCTGGCAAGGTCATCCGACTGCGGCCACGCAAGGTCAGCCACCACGAGGGGAGAGGCACCGCCCACAGCGGCAGCGAGCTCCCCTGCGGAGACAAACCGCGGCTCCACGCCCATGCCCGCCCCGCGCAGCGACCTTCTCGCCGCGCCCTCCGCGCCGGGACGCGTGTCGCAAAGCACGAGGTCAACGCTGTTCTCAGCACCCACTGCGGCGCGGTCGGCGGCCTCGGTGGCAAGCTCGACCCAAGCGTCTTCGTCATGGCCGACCCAGCGCGAGAAGCCCCATCGCACGCGCAGCAGCCCCGGCGCGCGGTCAAGCGCCTGCGCTGCCGCCTCGGCGGCAACGCTCCCTGTTCCGGAAAAGAGGTTAACCAGTACGGGCGACCCGTGGCGCACATCCCTAAACCAGCAGCCCGCCTCCAGGAGCGCTGCAGCGTAGTCCGCACGCCTCGGCGAAAGGCGACCGCGGCTGGGAGGTGCCGCTTCCCAGCCGCGGCTGAAGAGCGGCTCGCCCGCAAGGTCAATGCCCACGGTTGCGCGCTCGCGCGAGAGGCGCACCACGATGCCCACATCCGGCACATCAGTGTTGACTACGGGGCGCGCTCCCCTGCGCGAAAGGAGCCTGTCGGCCACGGCGTCTTTCGAGCGCAGCGCCACAAACTGCGTGTTTCTCAGCTGCTCGTTGGTGCCGTGCGCCTCGATGGCCATCGTCGCGCCGGGTGCCACGTGGTCCTCCCAAGGGATTGCCGAGAGGCCCTCGTAGAGCGCGTCGGCGTTGGTGGCATCCACGCGTGCCAGCACGAGCGTCACATTGGAGGCAAGGCGCGACCACAGGCAGCAGCGGTAGGCATCTCTCAGCGCTCCCGTGAACGAGACCCGGCCCACGAGCGGACGCACGCCCTTGGCGCCAAGTGCGTGAAGCTCTCCTGCCAGAAGCGACTCAAAGCCCTTGGGACACGTTGCGACAAACTCCATCGGGACACCTTTCGCCCGTAACCTGCGTGTCAGCCGGCACGCCTAGCGACGCCCGTGCGCCGCGAATTCCGTTGCGACCATCATACGTGTTGCTTGTCCCGTGCGCCCGCCGACACCTATGCAGCCGCTTACAGCTCCACAAAGTCATTCGTCCGCATGAGCGCGCCAAGCGAGCCCGGCACGGATAGAATCTAAGGAGCAATGCTCGCACTTGTTCGTTGGCAGCCATGCTTGCACCGCACGTGCACGCATGGCAGGGAAGCAAGGGGGAACCATGGACGCAGGCGTGAAGGATACCATCAAGCTTTGGCAGGACAACGTCACCGAGCCAGACCTCAAGGCCGAACTCGACGCCCTTGTCAGCGCTGGGGACGAGGACGCGCTCAACGACGCCTTCTATCGCAACCTCGAATTTGGCACCGCAGGCCTGCGCGGCACCCTCGGCGTGGGCACCAACCGCATGAACGTCTACGTGGTGGCCCAGGCAACCCAGGGCGTGGCCAACTACCTGAACGCTCACTACGGCCACCCCACCATTGCCATCGCGCGCGATTCTCGCCTGAAGGGCGAGGACTTCCAGCGCGTTGCGGCGGGCGTGCTTGCGGCCAATGGCGTGCACGTCTATGTCTATCCGCGCATCGAGCCCGTTCCCACGCTCTCCTTTGCGGTGCGCCACCTGCACACTTCCGCGGGCATCGTGCTTACGGCGTCGCACAACCCGGCGCAGTACAACGGCTACAAGGTCTACAACGACAACGGCGGCCAGATCGCCAACGAGGCGGCCGACGAGATCAGTGCCTCCATCGCGGAGACGCCCGTCTTTGGCGGCGTCAAGATGATGGACTTCGATGAGGGCATCAAGCAGGGCCTCATTGAGTGGACGCCCGAAGAGGTTCTCGACGCCTTCATCGAGGCCGTCAAGAAGGTCTCCATCCCCGGCTTCAAGGCGCCCGAGGGCTACAAGGTCGTCTACACGCCGCTCAACGGCACGGGCATGGAGTGCGTCACGCGCATCCTCAAGGAGATCGGCGTGAACGACGTGACCGTGGTGCCCGAGCAGGCCGAGCCAGACGGCAACTTCCCCACGTGCAAGTACCCCAACCCGGAGTTCCGTGAGGCGCTGCAGCTGGCGCTCGACCTTGCCGAGAAGGTCAAGCCCAACCTCGTTGTGGCCACCGATCCCGACGCCGACCGCATGGGCACCGCCATCCCGCACGATGGTGAGTACAAGCTGCTCAGCGGCAACGAGATGGGCGTCCTCATGATGGACTGGCTCATCAAGATGGCAATCGATCGCGGCGAGGACCCCAAGCGCAAGGTGGCCGTCTCTACGATCGTCTCGTCCGTAATGCCCGACGCCTTGGCCAGGCACTACGGCTTTGAGATGCGCCGCGTGCTCACCGGCTTCAAGTACATTGGCGACCAGATCGACCAGCTCAAGGACGAGGGCGAGGAGGACCGCTTCCTCATGGGCTTCGAGGAGTCCTATGGCTACCTTGTGGGAACTCACGCGCGCGACAAGGACGCCATTGTCGCCGTTGAGATGTGCGTCGAGATGGCGGCCTACTACGCCGCGCGCGGCATGGACCTCTACGAGGCCATGGAGGAACTCTACAAGCAGTACGGCTACTACCTCAACGGCACCGTGAACGCGCAGTTCCCGGGTGAGGCCGGCGCCAAGCGCATGGTCCGGATCATGACCGATCTGCGTGAGAACCCGCTCACCGATATTGCCGGCTACGGAGTCGTTGGCGTGACCGACTTTGGCAAGGGTGCCGAGATGCCGCGCGTCTCTGGCCTGCAGAAGGAGTCCGCACAGGAGCTGCCTGCGGCCAACGTTATCGAGTACCGCCTCGAGGACGACAACAAGGTGATCTTCCGTCCGTCCGGCACCGAGCCCAAGGTCAAGGCATACCTGTTCGCCAAGGGTGCCACGCGCACCGAGGCCGAGGCCGTGCGCGCCGAGCTGCAGGCGGCTGCCGAGAAGGTGCTTTCGTAGGGGCTGCGAGGCTCACTATTTTGGGCTGTAAGTGGGACCGGGGTCACGACGAGGTGTCGCGGCCCCGGTCCCTTTGGTTGTCTCGGCGCGGATTGGGGCCGGGGCTAGCCCGCGAGATGCTTGCGCACGCACGTGAGCTGCGCCTGGCTGACGCCACAGGCGAGAAGGTACGCCTCGGCCGACCCATAGCTCTCGATGAGCCCGTCAAAGACGCGTCCCATGAGCTTTGCCAGCATGTCGACCGTGGTGAAGCTGGGGGAGACTCCCTGGTAGATATAGGCGTCCACCTCCTCGCGCGAGGCAAATGAGTAGGTGTAGTCGGCCACGATGCTCGTGCGGTCCACACCGCAGAGGCCCAGAAGCAGCATCGACGTAATGCCGGTGCGGTCCATGCCCGCCGCGCAGTGGAAAAGCACGCACTCCTCGGGTGTCGCCTCTGCGAACGCTGAGAAGACCTGACGTACGGCGTCATGGTTGTCGAGCATCCTGAGGTAGCCGGTGGCGAGGTAGTCGCGCGTGTCGCCGGGCAATCGCAGCCTGGGGTCGTGCATGTTGATGCCAAAGAGCGGCACATTCACGTAGGTGATGCCGGGACGGCTGGCAAAGACGTCCGGCGAGCTGGTGCACTCTGGGACGCTTCGTAGGTCGATGACGCGGGTGACGCCGTATTCGCGCAGGTAGTGCAGCTCTTTTCGCGAGAGCGTCGAGGTGGAGCCGGAGCGCAGGAAGCGTCTGCGGAGCGTGCTTGCACTGGATGTGCGGCCGGGGCTTGCCGGTAGGGGATAGCCACCCAGCTCACGGCAGTTGTCGCCCACGGGGAGGAGCTGCCCGCCCTCGGTGGGTGCAGGGGCGGGGGCCCCGGTTGGTGTGGCGTCTGCGCCGCCTCTCTTATGGAACCAGCCCAGCATGGTCGGGGCCTTTCTCCTCGTCGCGTTCACGGTTGTAGAACTCCGTGACCCTGGCGTTGTAGTACTCGCTCTTCTTGTGCTCGGCCCAGGCGTCACGCTGCTCGACGATGGCTACGGCCTCGTCTGCGGCCTCCTCCATGGTCTTGGGGCGAACCTGCATGAGATAGGCGGCCATGCGCTCCATGGTGCCGACGGAGCCCAGGTAGAGGGCGAGAGCCTCGCCAAACTCAGCCGGCCAGCCACAACGCTCGGCAGCCCGGGCAAGCGCCGCCTGGGCGGTGCTGCGGTCTGCGTCCCTATCGTCTGTCTCGTTCATGGGGGCCTCCTCGTTCTGGTGTGCGTGGGTAATCCTATCAGTGAGTCGTGGAGCGGGAATTGAGGGCCAAGGCCGGCCGGCGAGAAAGTCTGGTCATGCGTACGCACCATCGGCCGTCTCTGCCCGATTGGCCCCTCCAGGGGTGTCTGCTGGCGAGAAACCCGGGTCATGCGTACGCACGACCCCCTCCTGCTGCCAGGCCCCTCTCGCTCACCTGGGCAAACGCCGCGTGGGTGTCAGAAAACCTTGCTCGTGCGTACGCACGACCGAGAAAAACTGCCCAACGGGTCTCTCCGGGGGCTTCTCCGGCAGAAAACCTGGCTTGTGCGTACGCATGACCGCACTCTTTTGCCCGATCTCGGTTCGCAACGGTTGTGAGGCCCGCACAATCGTCTGCCAGAGCCCAGGAAATCCTGCCTCCCCCAGAGGAATTGCGCACAGTCGAGAGGTGGGCATGCAAACCCCAGGCACCTGCAAGGCTTAAGCCCATCCGTGCGTAGTTCGCGTGCCGACGTTGTGTGCGGGGGCATATGCGGGGGCAGGGCCGAACCTCCAGGTTCGTGGAGCTGTCATACTCGCTACGCGGGGCCTGTCGCCGGGACCGCCGGGTCCGCCGCCAAGAACTGCAGTCACAAGGAGAGGCGCGAATGACAAGCGAGAAAACCCAAGACGTACCATCTGCCAGCAACAACGTCGACGTGACAAGAATCCTGTTCGTCTGTCACGGCAACATCTGCCGCTCGACCATGGCTCAGTTCGTGATGGGGGATCTGGTCCGCAGGGCTGGGCGCGAGAGCGACTTCCTCATCGACTCTGCCGCCACCAGCCGCGAGGAGCTTGGTAGCGATGTCCACCCCGGCACGCGCGAGCGACTGCGCCGCGCGGGCGTTCCATGCGGCCATCACGCTGCCCGCCAGATGGGTTTCGAGGACTATGACCGCTTCGATTACATCGTGGGCATGGACCGCGACAACTACGATGGCATGTACCGGCTGCTTTTGGGCGAGAGGGGCATGGGATTCAGCTGGCCGCCCGTCTCGGAGCAGCTCGTTCGCAAGGCCGACCCCAGGCGCAAAGTGTCGCTTCTCCTGGACTGGACAGGACATCCCCGCGACGTGGCCGACCCCTGGTACACGGGCAACTTCGATGTTACCTACAACGACGTTATGGCTGGCTGTGTCGCCATGCTCGACGTTCTTCTCGCCAAGGGGCGCTGACCACGGGAGTGCCCATCCCATGGGGCTCCTTGCGCCCGCGGGCATAGTAGAGAATGTAGAGAATGCCTCGCCCAGTGCAGCCGGCGCCTGAACCGTCATCGTGCGCTGCCATATATGCTATACAGTAGATGACATTAATCTCGAGCGGTCCGCCGAATCTTTCCGCGGGCTGGCTCCATGTGCCGCGCCAACGTGCGCGGAGAGTAGGGGAGCACATGAGCAAGATCGTCATTGTCGGCGCAAACCACGCGGGCACCGTGGCAGCCAATGCCATCCTCGACAACCATCCTGGTAACGAGGTTGTTATTATCGATCAGAACGGTAACAACAGCTTTCTTGGGTATGACATGGCACTGTGGATTGGCGCGTGATTGAGAGCGCGGGCATCCACATGTTCTCGCTCGCGATCCAGGAGGGGCTGACCATCGACCGCCTGGCGCTGCTCGACATCTTCTTCCTCCCGCACTTCAATCAGTCGTACAACTACTACACCATGGCCGCCTACTCCGCGGTGCTGGGGGCATAGGGAGCGCGCCGGCGACGTGCGGCGGCGCGCACGTTGCAGCCGTACGTACGTTGCGGCGGCGCCGGAGGGCGCGTTTCCACCGAGGCTCCGGCTCGCGCCGCGCCCGTCGTAGGGTCCCGTTCCGGGGCAAGGGCGAGAGAACGCCACACATTCGTCCTCCGAATGTGTATCGACCTGCGCGGGTCACAGGTTCGTGTCCGAATGTGTGGCGTTAATCGTCGCACGCGGCGCCTCTTGGTGAGTTTGACGACTTCCCAGCTCGACTCAGGTAGCGCCCCTTGCTGTACGCCACTGCATGCGGAACTCTGTTGGAGGTTCCTATTAGTGTTGTCTCCGGGCGTTAGACTCTTGTGAGGCGATTCGATACCCATAGGAGACATGCATGCCCTCTGACCAGCAGTTCTCGTTCTTCTCCGCAGCTCAGGCCGCACAACCCACGGCTACCACGCGGCCCGGGGCAGCTGCCAGGCGCCCCTCTGCCGTCGATATCGATGGCCTCAACCCTGCGCAGCGCGACGCCGTGCTCTGCACGCACGGCCCGCTCCTCGTGCTCGCGGGCGCTGGCTCCGGCAAGACGCGCGTTCTCACGTACCGCATCGCACACATGGTGGCCGACGAGGGCGTGCGCCCGTGGCAGGTGCTCGCCATCACGTTCACCAACAAGGCAGCGGCCGAGATGCGTGAGCGCCTGGACGTGCTTCTCCCCGAAGGCACGCGCGGCATGTGGGTGTGCACCTTCCATGCCATGTGCGTGCGCATGCTCCGCGATGACCCAGAGCTCGTGGGCTACCGGCCAAACTTCACGATCTATGATGACGATGACTCGAAGCGCCTGGTAAAGACCATCATGTCAGAGCTCGACGTCGATCCCAAGCAGTTTCCCATCCAGGCGATCCGCTCGCAGATCTCGTCCGCAAAGAACGGCCTCATCATGCCCGACGAGATGCAGGGCCAGGCCCAGACGCCGCTCGAGCGCAAGGCGGCGCAGGTCTATCGCGTGCTGCAGAATCGCCTGGAGCGTGCCAACGCTATGGATTTCGATGACCTCCTGGTGAAGGCCTTCGAACTCCTCGCCAAGAATCCGCAGGTACTCGACGCCTACCAGGAGCGCTTCCGTCAGATCAGCGTGGACGAGTACCAGGACACCAATGGCGTCCAGTACGCGATCACCAACCTTCTGGCGCGCAAGTACAGAAACCTCATGGTCGTAGGCGACGACGACCAGTCCATCTACTCCTGGCGCGGCGCCGATATCAAGAATATCCTCTCGTTCGAGAAGGACTACCCTGATGCCCACGTGGTCAAGCTCGAACAGAACTACCGCTCTACCGGCCACATCCTCAGCGCGGCCAACGCCGTTGTGGCCCACAACTCGTACCGCAAGGCCAAGCGCCTCTTTACCGACGCGGGCGATGGCGAGAAGGTCCGCGTGTACCAGTCCGCCGACGAGCGCGACGAGGGCCGCTGGATCGGCTCGGAGATCGAGAAGCTGCACGACAAGGGCGCAAGCTATGATGACATGGCCGTTTTCTACCGCACCAACGCGCAGTCGCGTATCTTGGAAGACATGTTTCTGCGCGCCGGCGTGCCGTACAAAGTAGTGGGCGGCACACGCTTCTTCGATCGCCAGGAGGTCCGCGACGTGATGGCCTACCTCAAGGTCGTCGTGAACCCGGATGACGACGTGGCCGCCCTGCGCGTGGTCAATACGCCGCGCCGCGGCATTGGCTCCACGTCCATCAGCAAGATTCGCGCCTATGCAGCCGAGAACCGCCTATCGTTCTTCTCGGCATGCGAGGCGTGCATTGCCGAGCAGGGCCTGCTTTCGCCCAAGGTGCGCAACGCCCTCTCCGAGTTCACGGGCACGATCGAGGCCGGCCGCCACATGACCGGTGAGTTCTCGGACGTGGTCGAGGCCATTGTCGAGCGGTCAGGCCTCGTTCGTGCGCTGGAAGCCGAGCATTCCGTCGAGGCGGACAGCCGCATCGAGAACATCAAGGAATTCTATGGCGTTGCGGCCGAGTTCGACGAGACCCATGACGACGCCGTCGAGACGCTTGAGAACTTGGAGCAGCTCCGCGCGGCGGGTCTGGCGAGCAGCTCGACTTCCCCTGGCGGCGATTCCGCGAATGACGCGAGCGAGCAAGCGCCGCAGGGTGGGGCAGGGCTGCCTGACGTTGCGGCTGCGAAGCTCCCGGCACTGCTCGAATGGCTCGCGCTGCGCTCGGACCTGGACTCGCTTGCGGGCTCGTCGAGTGCCGTAACCATGATGACCGTGCACTCGGCCAAGGGCCTAGAGTTCCCGGTGGTCTTTGTCGCCGGCATGGAGGAGGGGATTTTCCCGCATTCCGCGCACGAGGGGGATCCGGCTTCGATCGAGGAGGAGCGCCGCCTGGCCTACGTTGCCATCACGCGTGCCCGCAAGCGGCTCTACCTCACTTACGCGCTTACGCGCCGCACCTTTGGCTCTGTGCAGGCCAACCCCCGTAGCCGTTTTGTGAACGAGATGCCCACTGCGGATATCGAGGCCGTGGGCGTGGGCTCTTCGGGCTTTTCGGGCGTGGGCTGGGAGAAGCGCGGGGACAGGCATGGCACCTTTGGCAGCGGGCGAGGCTCCGAGGTCTACGGTGGGCACGTCTTTGGCTCGCGTACGCGCTCGACGGGTGGCCCGGCTGTGCCCAGTGCGGCGGCCCCTCGCCCGCAGGCTCCGCGACGCGACGCGGCAAAGGCCGTGGAGTCTTTCTCGGCAGGCGATCGCGTCTCACACAAGACCTTTGGGCCTGGGGTGGTGGTTTCGGCAAAGGGCGACACCATTGAGGTCCGCTTTACCCGCACGGGCAAGACCAAGAAGCTGATGAAGGGCTTCGCGCCCATTGTGAAGATCGAGGGGTAGGGGACCGGCGCGACCGGTGGAGGATGTCTGCTGGCCGCGCCGGCCGCTGGATTATTGCGCGCGATTTTACGCTTGCTGCACGATTGCCCAGTTGAGCTTTAGAATCCGATAAAAACGCGCGCAATACTCCGAGACAGCATCCGTACCCTTCACCCTCGATATGGGAGGCGCGGTATTCCCGATAGCACGAATTGACGGTTGGTGGCAGTTTGGGCTAAATTCTTGATATGATTCCGTTCCAGTGCCAAATCGCTGACCAGCACTTCAACAAATCTCAAACCAGTTTGTACTTCGGGTACCCGTAAAAAACTGCCACCAACCGTCAATTCGTGCCAAAAGGGCCCACACCCCCATGCCATTATCGCCTCGTCGCGTTGCCGACTCACCGTCAGACCATCGTATGAGCGAGTACGCGGCAAGGCCGTACCACGGCGAGAAAAGCGGCCGAGCGGGCTGCGTTTGGCGCGGTGAGCGTATCGTTTGCGGCCACACGTGTTGTGGCGACCTCGCGCGGGACGGGACCCCCGCGCCCTTCCGCGTCGCCTCGTCGGGCGTCGGAGAGTATCATTGCCTCTCACGAAACGTTCGGCTTCCACGTCTGGGGGCGTGATGGAGGATTTCCTCGGAAATATCGACACGTCGGTGCTTGTCGGCAAGATTGCCTTTCTTGCCGTTGTCATTGGAGTCGCGCTGCTCGTGCAACGTGTGGTGGTGCATGGGCTGCGGCGCGCGCTGGATGCGGCGGGCGTGCCCAAGGCATCGATCTTTGTCAACATCGTTCGCACCATCATCTGGGCGTTTGCGCTTCTTGCCGTGCTCCAGCCGGTCTTTGGGATTCAGCCCACGGCCTTCGTTGCCGCCTTGGGTGTGACTTCCGTGGTCATCTCCCTTGGCCTGCAGGACACGGTGTCAAACGTCGTTGCTGGTCTGGGTCTTATGCTGGGGCGCGTGGTCCGGCCCGGTGACCAGGTTACCATTGGCGGCTTCTCCGGTGAGGTCGTAGACGTTACCTGGCGCTCCACGATGGTGCGCGACCGCGGTGGCAAGGTTGAGGTCATCCCCAACTCCGTCCTCAACAAGACCGCACTTACGCGCGAGACGGACTGGTCGGTCACGGACTGCCCGGTGGAGTTCTACGCCGAGCCCGGTTGCGACCTTGATGCTGTGGCCCTCGAGGTGCGGCACCTTGCTCGCGAGGTCTGCGGGGGCGCGCTTGCGCCCGGGTTCACGACTGAGGTCCTTTTCGACGGCCTCGGTCCCTTGGGCATTCACGGCACGACTCACCTGCATCTTGTTGCCGGAACGAACTACTCGGTGCAGGCCGACGCCCTCGTGCGTGCCATCTCGCGTGCGCCGTGGATTGCGCGGCCGACAACGGCTGCCGCCAACGTGGCAGCAGCGGACAAGGGCGCAACCAACTGAAAGGCAGTGACGCACATGAAGACCATCGCAAGCTTCACCGTGAACCACCTGGTGCTCGAGCCCGGCGTCTACGTGAGTCGTGTGGACGAGGACCCCGCCACCGAAGCCGTGGTCACGACCTTTGATCTGCGCCTTACGGCGCCCAACCGCGAGCCGGTGATGGACACCGCAGCTGTCCACGCAATCGAGCACCTGGGTGCGACCTTCCTGAGAAGCGATCCCGAGTGGGCCAGCCGCGTGGTCTACTTTGGTCCCATGGGATGTCGCACGGGCTTCTACCTTGTGGTCTTTGGCCAATGCAGCTCGCGAGAGGTGCTGCCGCTCGTGCGTAGGTGCTTTGGGTTCATCCGCGACTTCGAGGGAGAGATTCCCGGAGCCAGGCCCGAGGCCTGCGGCAACTGGCACGATGCCGACCTCAACCTGGCGCACTGGTGGGCGCGCCGTTACCTCGCCAACACGCTTGAGGTTATCGACGACGCGCACCTCACGTATCCGGCACTGCTCGACGGCGGGAAGGACGAGGAGAGCCATGATGCGTAGCGACGCCCGCGTTCATATCAAAGTTGGTATTATTGGCGCCATGGGGGTCGAGGTGTCGCGCCTTGTGGCAAGCCTTGAGGGCGAGTCGGTCTCGACTGTTGCGGGCATGGACTTCCACTCAGGGACGCTTGACGGCGTGCCGGTGGTTGTCGTGCGATCGGGTGTGGGCAAGGTCAACGCTGGCATGTGCGTGCAGGTGCTGGTCGACCGTTACGGCGTGACCCACGTGGTCAACACGGGCATAGCCGGGTCGCTCGACGCGCGTATCGACGTGGGAGACGTTGTGGTTTCGACCGACTGCCGCTACCACGACGTGGACGCAACGGTATTTGGCTACGAACCGGGCGAGATCCCGCAGCTGGGATGCGTGGGCTTCTCGGCAGACGAGGGCCTGCGTGCGCAGGCGGTTGCCGCCGTGCACGACGTCGCGGGCGACGTGCGGGCTTTCGAGGGGCGCGTGGTCTCGGGTGACGTCTTTGTGGCGGATGCTGGCGAGAGGGAGCGTCTTGCTCGCGACTTTGGCGGGATGTGCTGCGAGATGGAGGGTGCCGCGGTTGCACAGGCGGCGTGGCTCAACCGCGTGCCGTTCGTGGTGGTGCGTGCGATCTCTGACAAGCCGGGGTCGACAACGCCCATGGAGTACTCCGCTTTTGAGACGGCCGCGGCCGAGCATTGCGCCGCCATCGTGGAGTGCATGGTGACGCGCCTGGGGGAGTAGGAAGGTGCGCTCGTTGAGGTTGCCACCGCACTCCCGAGGGGCCTGCGTTGTGAGCTGCGACTTTCCGAGCGCATGACCCGTCATCACCCCTCTTGGCCCCGGCGGACTCCCCCAATGGCACGAATTGGCGGTTGGTGGCAGTTTTTCGGGGACCCCCAAAGTACAAAATGGTTTGAGGTCTGATAAACCGCAGGTCAGGAAATTGCCACCACACATGTAATATATAAAAGACTTTCCCGAAACTGCCACAAACCGTCATTTTGCGATTCCAGCGCTAGAGAGCTACGTCCCGCCATCCCGAACCCTTGGTTCTCAGGCAAAGCGCGGTGCGCTAAACGAGCGTGACGCCGGGGGTGTCTATCGTCGAGAAGCGCAAAAGGAGGCCCTGCGTTGCCAATGCCCGCGCGTCGCCCCTACGCCCCCTGGATGCAGATGCCCACGACCTCGGGGCCAGTGTGCACGAGAAGGTCGGCCGAGACGCCGGACCGTATGATCTCCACGGCGTTATCGATTTGGGCAAGCAACCGTTCCTCAAGCTCGTCGAACATCTCGCACGCACTTGAGCAGCAAATGGCCATGCGCACCTTGTCGTACTTTCTCGCCTGCTCTTCAACCAGGGAGACCTGCGTGTCGATGGACCGCTCCCACCCGCGCGCCTTGCGCACCACCACGTAGGAGCCCCCTTCGTTACAGGTGATTACAGGCTTGATGTTGAGTACGGATCCCAGCCGGTACACGGCGGTGCCAATCCTCCCGCCCTTGTAGAGGTAATCCAGGCTCTTTACCGAGAAGAACACGGAGTTCTTGCGCGCCACCAGCTCGAGCATCGCCCCGATGTGTTGCAGCGTGATGCCGTCCTCGACCATCCGAACGGCTTCCATCACAACGAGGCCTGCGCCAATGCCGATGCTCTTGGTGTCCACCACGACTACGGGGAAGCCGTCCAGCTGGTCGGCAACCATGCGCACGGTGTCACAGGTGGCCGAGAGACCCGACGAGATGCTCACGAAGATCGCCGCCACGTACCCGTCGTCGTGCGCGCGGTCAAACTCGCGGCGGATGGTTGCGGGCGAGGGGAGCGAGGTCGTGGGCGTCTCGGTGGCCATACGCTCGATGAGCCGCTCGGGCGTGATGCTAACGCCGCTCTCGTACGTCGAGCCGTCCGAGAAGTTTATACGCAACGGAACGACGCGAACATCGTGCTCACGCGCGAAGACCGTGGGTGTATCCGTGCCCGAGTCGGTGATGACTGCGATCTTCTGGCTATTCAACGTTCCCTCCAAAGAACATCGGAGAAGAGGGCGCATCCGATTTTTTTATTGTAACAACTATAGCCATTGCATCTAGTTTTTGATACTAGATAATCTAATCAATAGAATTCAAGACGTCGTGGAGAGGAGTAACGATGGCAGACGAGCAGGACCACGCACGTCACTCCAGCAGCTCCAGCGCGTATTGCAACCTTGCGGATCGAATGACGGGCGTCCACATCTCGCGCCTCTCGGAACTCCCGCGCATAGAGCTCTACCTGGACCAGCTGCTCTCCTTGGTTGACGAGGAGCTCTCGTTCATGCGCCTGCCAGACGAAGGCCCCCTGGTCACGGGCTCCATGGTGAACAACTACGTGAAGCGCCACGTGGTTCCCGCGCCTGTCAAGCACCGCTACACCAAGCGTCACATCTGCTACGTGACCTGCGTGTGCCTCTTCAAGCGCATACTCTCGATCGAGCAGGTGGCGAATCTCATCCACCGTGTGGACGAGGAGAACCTCGACCTTGCGCACACCTACGATGAGCTCTGCAAGGCGCTGGAATGTGCGCTTGCCGAGCAGTTTGCCGTGGGACCGGATTTCGTGGCGCCGGCGGTCGAACCCGTGATAGACCTGCGTGATGCCAACGGCATGCGGGTCGATTCGCCCCTTGACAGGACCATCGAGGCCGCGGTTGTAAGCCTTGCCGCAAAGATTTATGTCGAGCAGGTCCTGGCGCTGGACGAGGCGGCTGCTAAGGAGCCGGCCGCGCCTCTCGCCCCCAACCAGGCTCCCTCGGAAGCCGTGCCCGATGCCATAACGACGGATGCATAAACCTGACTTTGGCAGCAAAAGAAGGCCGTTTACCCTATATGAACTGGGTAAACG